>CAZAHS010000245.1:0-3403 GCA_964484855.1 uncultured Sphingomonadaceae bacterium
GCGGCAATTTATCAAGAATGGGGCGGCAAAATGTGCCAACACCCGGGCCATATTCAACAAATAATTTTGTATTGTTCCAATCAACGGGTGCCAGCATTTTCTTAATGGTAAAACGCGATGACGGAATGATTGAGCCAACCATGACGGGGTGTTTTATAAAGCCTTTTAAGAATACCCCCCATGGGCCGAGGGCGCGCTTTGCCATGCTTTTCATTTTTGCCAAAGGCGATGATGCGGAAATTTCACTGGTCATTATAATCCCGAATATTATGTGCACTTTTTATAACGATAGACGCTACGGCAACCAAACCCAATAAAATAGTCACACTTATGCAATGATGTTTATTGCTGGTGCTTATTGGCCCGTCCATTTATAGCGGGCGCAACTATGGTCTTTGCAGAATATCCACGCTTATGCGTATAACACCCGCCCCAAAAGCACTGGCCGGAACCGCCATTGCGCGCGAGCGTATGATCGTCTTATTCATGGTCATGCTGGTAACAGCAGCGGGCAACACCGCCATGCAATCGGTCATGCCGGGGGTTGGCGAGAAGCTGGGCATTGCCGATTATTGGGTCAGCCTGGCCTATAGCTGGTCGGCCATATTGTGGATGTTCACCGCCCCTTATTGGGCGCGTATGTCAGACAAGCGCGGCCGCAAAGCGCTGATGAAAGTGGGCATTTGGGGCTTTATTGTCTCGTTCCTCTGTTGCGGCGCGGTCTTATGGGCGGGGCTGAACGGTTATATGGGGGCGGCGTTGACGATGTTGTTATTTGCCCTATCGCGCACGCTATATGGCGGTTTTGGTTCAGCGGCCCCGCCTGCGGTTCAGGCCTATGTCGCAGCGCGAACGGACCGCGCATTGCGCACACAGGCGCTGGCCGTTGTGTCATCGTCCTTTGGCCTTGGCACTGTAATCGGCCCCGCCATCGCGCCTTTGCTTATCCTGCCCCTATTGGGCCTAACCTCTCCCTTTTTGTTTTTTGCGCTTTTTGGAGTGATGGTTTTGGCAGCGCTCAGGATTTTCCTGCCCGATGATGACCCGCGATTTGCCGCGCGCGGGCGCGTTGTTTCCGAGCCATCCAATAGCAGCTATGTTGAGCGTGAAGATGATGGTGAGGATAATGAAAATACAGGCAAGGATGAGGACGGAGTTTTGCCCGCCCCCGATGAACAGGCGCGGATGCGCTGGCATGATAAGCGCATCCGGCCATGGATGATTGCCGGATTGCTGGGCGGCCATGCCCATGCTGTGATACTGGGCATGATCGGCTTTTTGCTGCTCGATAGGCTGGATCTGCGGGCCACGCCGGAACTCGCCGCTGGGCCTACGGGGCTGGTGCTGATGGCGGGTGCGATTGCCACATTATTGGCGCAATGGGGCCTGATTCCCAAGCTGCAAATGGGGCCGCGTGCCTCTACCTTATGGGGCGTTTTATTGGGCGCTGCGGGCTGTCTTATTATCGCGGTGGCTGAGCCGCTCCACACCATTACCTTGGGCTATATTATTGCATCATTAGGTTTCGGTCTGTTCCGCCCGGGCTTTGTGGCCGGTGCATCGCTTTCTGTCTCGCGGCCCGAACAGGGGCAGGTGGCGGGGATTGTCGCCTCGATAAATGGCGCGGCCTTTGTGCTCGGGCCATTTGTTGGCGTGTGGCTTTATACTGTCTACCCGCCTTATGCCTTTGCGCTGATTACCGTGCTGTGTCTATGCGTACTCGCGCTGGGCTGGAAGGGCTTGCAGGCGGATAGGGAGCTGACCGCGCAAAGCTAAGGCAAGACCTAGGGTCAGGACCTAATATCCGCGCCAGATTTTCAGCCTGTCATTATCGCGGCTTTTGCGAATATGCGCGGGGCAGCGGCGGGGTTTATAATTGCGCGCCAAGCATATGCGCACCTCCTGAAGCCAGCCGCGCTGGTTCGTTTTAATGCGTACCATATTATCATTCACGCCTATATTGGCCTTGGCAAAGGCGGTGCGAAACTGGCCTATTGTCAAATCATCATCGCGCGAAAGCCTGTCCATATCGGGATATTGCACGGCATTGAACATGGTGCGCGATATGCGGAAGAAACTGGCCGGATCGCGGGTTAAACAAATGCCATGCTTGGCCCATTGCCGGTTAATCAGATAGGCCGATGGCATGACACACAGATTATCGGCAATGATACGCGGGCTAAGCGGTTTTACAGGCGCGCACCAACGCGGATAATCGCTGCCTTGTGCTTCGGGCCATAATCCGTGCAAGATAAAGCCAAAATCGCCAATGCGTTTTTGCCCCGCCGGATTATCCAGATCGCCGCATTGGGTGGCGCTGCGCCGGTCATCCTCGCGGCCTTTGCAAAATTCGGGGGACCAGCTTATCGCCAGCACAAAGCCCGCAATATCGCGCACGCGCCGCCGTTCATTGGCGGGCGGGCGCACTGGCACAGGGTTGGTGATGCTTTGCGGAATGCGGCATTGATAGCTTTGCGCATAAGCAGCGTTAGGCACCATAAGCGATAGCGCTGCAATAAGCCCTGCCCAAAATGCTGTGAAAGGCGGTTTATAGAGCTGCAAAATCAAGCCCTATATCGGCTGCCGGTGCGCTTTGCGTTAAGCGCCCAACCGAAATAAACTGCACACCGGTTTCGGCAATGGCGCGGATGCTGTCTAGCGTGACCCCGCCGCTGGCCTCTGTCACTGCCCGTTTGTCGATTAACGCCACCGCTTCGCGCAGCACAGGGGGCGGCATATTGTCGAGCAATATGTGCGTTGCCCCTGCGGTGATGGCGGGGTCAATCTGGTCAACACGGTCCACCTCGCAGATAATGCGCTGCACCCCCGCCGCCTTGGCGCGGCGCACGGCCTCGCCCACATTGCCCGCCACGGCGACATGATTATCCTTTATCATCGCCGCATCCCACAGGCCCATACGGTGATTTTGCGCGCCGCCCTGACGCGTGGCATATTTCTCCAGCGCCCGCAGGCCCGGCAGGGTTTTGCGCGTATCCAGCAAAGTCGCGCCCGTGCCTGCAATGCGGTCAACATATTGCCGTGTCATGCTGGCAATGCCCGTCAAATGCTGCACGCTATTGAGCGCCGAGCGTTCCGCTGTCAGCATGGCGCGGCCCTTGCCGGTCAGACGCATCAGGTCACTGCCGCCGCTTACCCGCGCGCCTTCCTCAACCAAAATCTCGATCTGCACATCGGGGTCTAGCGCGCGAAAAAATGCCTTGGCCAGCGGCAGACCCGCCACCACGCAATCATGCCGCGCATCCATGACGCCGGAAAAAACTGCATCTACAGGGATAACGCTTTCAGACGTCACATCGCGCCCACCCGCACCCAATGGCGCGCCCAAATCTTCGGTTAAGGTGGACTGGATAAAGCCATCCAGATCGAAACGGTCTAGCGTAAA
>CAZAHS010000246.1:0-3389 GCA_964484855.1 uncultured Sphingomonadaceae bacterium
GGCAGACTATCAATATCTGCCATTTCACAAAATGCTACAAAATATGCTACAAATAGAACGAAATTGGCTATCTCAAATACATGAAAAACATGGACATTTACCCAATAGCGTTGTTTCCCTGTCTCTCCGCCATTGCTTATCATGGTTCCAACGCTGTCCATTCATTTAACCCCAGCGCCAGATTGATATTTTGTATCGCTTGTATAGCCGCGCCTTTTAGCAGATTATCTTCTGCCGCGATGACAGCCAAATGTTTGCGGTCTTGGCTGAGTGTTATGCCGCCAATGGTGACGCCAATATTGCCAGTGCCATCGCGCAATTCGGGTTCATGATCTTGCAATTGTATCAATGGCTCATGCGCATATGCTTTTGCGTATAAAGCCTTAGCAGTGGCTTCGTCCAAATCACCTTTTAGCGGGATATTGATGGTGGTGATGATGCCGCTAAATGCCGGATGTACGTGCGGCATAAAGCGTATTGGCGTATTGAGGTGCCGGGTTGCTTCACGCTCATGATTATGGCCATGTAGTTTATACGGCATCAAATTGTCACGCAGACGTTCAACGTCATTTTTGGGGCTGGGTTTGGTGCCTGCGCCGGAATAACCGGACACGCCAAACACAATCGGTATGCCATCAACATTATCCAGCACAGGGGCAATGGCCAATTGCATGGCAGTGGCATAGCAACCGGGATTGGCAATGCGTTTGGCACCGGCGATATTATTGCGGTTACGTTCTGGCAGGCCATAAACCCATGCATCATCAAAGCGGTAATCGGCAGATAGATCAACGATAATGCTATTGGGCGCATAGCTTTCAATCGCCGCGACATAATCGGCAGCGGCGCCGTCTGGCATTGCCAAAATAACAATGTCGACGCCTTTTTTCGCAACCTCATCTGCGTTTAGCGCGCAGAATGTGACATTTTCAATTTCTGGCGCAACGCTGCTCACCGGGCGACCAGCAAATTCGCGGCTAATGGCATAGGCAAGCTGTAATTGCGGGTGCCGCGCAATAATGCGCAGCAATTCGCGCCCCGTATGACCGCGCGCGCCGACCAAGGCGAGTGAATAGATTTGTGCCATTATTTCGCCTCCAATGTGATGGGCTGGGCAGCTATTGCATCGGACATCTGCGCGATCACGGCAAAATCGGTTTCGCCAGACCAATAGATAGTCCATTCACCTTTTTTAACACTGCCCGCCGCACGTTCAGCATAAAATTCATTAAAGCCATTATCCTTATGTGTGCGCCAGAAAAGACGGGGGTGGTTTGCCGTTATCCGCCGCCATATGGCGTGCGCCAAGCCTTCGCCGCGCGCCTCCTCCAATACAGCAAATTTGTCGAGATAGGATGCGCCTTGCAATTGTTTGACAATCGCGCAGGCACGGTAACCCTGTGTTATATAGGCGCTATCCATAGCCAGATCATCCCACCAACCGATTGTTAAATCGCGGTCAAATGCAGTGCTGATTAAGGCTTGTAGGCGTGCTGCATCAATAGCGTCTTTTTCCTGAAGCCGGTTAATTGCCTCGCCCTTGCGCACCAATGTGCCTGATCCGCCATGAGTGAATAATTCGCGCAGCAACCCGTCAGGTGACGTTATTGAAACCGAAGTTGAAAGCGGCGCATTGTCGAGCAGTTGCGCGATTTCCTGCAATTTCAGACGCATTCCCGAATGCACCCAATCTGATTCCATTAATGAGGCATAATCAGTGGCAAGATTGATGGAGTGCAAGGGCGCGCCATCTTCACCCAATAGCCCGCCAACGCTGGACAGGAAAATAATCTTCATCGGCTCCAGTGCGGCCACCAATGCTCTGGTTGCTGAATCCCCATTAATATTCAGCATCTGGCCGCCCGGGCCTATGCCCATACAGCTAATAATAGGTATAGCGCCGGCGGCTACCGTGTTTTGCAGCAACCCCTGCCGCACAAGGGTTGGCTCACCCACCAAACCGAATGTATCGCGGTCAATATACTCTGCTTCCAAAACGCCGGTGGCCAGTGAGTGCGCAGCGACGCCTTGCCGCCGTATCGCCTCCACCAGACGGATATTTGCACCAAAAAATACATCGCGCGCGGCATCTAAAGCATCTGCATTGGTGACCCGCAAACCGTCAATTTTTGGTGTATCAATTCCGCGTTTGGTAATTTCCTCATCGAGCTGCGGCCCGCCTCCATGCAGCACAATCGGGGTCAGGCCGACACGGTGCAAAAAGGCGAGCGCGGAGGCTGTTTCTTCCAATTGTTCAGCGATGATAGCGCCGCCAATTTTTATAACCGCAAAGCGCGTCTGGCCGACTTCGGAAAAGCGGTTGAGATAGGAGCGAATTTCCTTCTTATCAGAGATTTGCGAGAGCAACTGGACGATGGTGTGATGGGTTTGGGACATGGAAATTGTTTCGCCAATATAATCTTGGGCCAAATGATGAGGATCGAATATAGCTGGATGTACTAGGGTCAGTACCCTAAGCCATAGCAAAAGAGCGACCATGCTATAGAAACTAGGGCTTTGCTAGGCAAGGCCGCGCTTTAACGCGCATTGCTGTGTCTATAAAGTTTTTGCCACAGATAATTGGCCAACATCACTTGGTCAAACCTGCTCAGTCTTCTACATTGGATATATGCATTATGAAGACCAATATATCGACCTTATGCGCCATATTTGGGCGGATGGTATTGAACGCGGGGATCGCACCGGCACTGGAACACGGGCTATATTCGGCGCGCAAATGCGTTTTTCACTGGCTAATAAGGCTATTCCGCTGCTGACGACAAAGCGCGTATATTGGAAAACGGCGGCGCGTGAAATGCTCTGGTTCCTGACAGGCGATACCAATATTCGCAGCCTTGTTTCGCAAAAAGTGCATATCTGGACCGATTGGCCCTTAGCGACATTTAACCGTGAGACTGGGCAAGATTGGGACCGCGATACATTCGAACGGCACATTATTGAAGATGAAGAATTTGCTGCTAAATGGGGTGACCTTGGGCCAGTATATGGCAAGCAATGGGTTGACTGGCCGGTCTATGAAGCCGCTGCAGATGCAGGTAAAGGCTTATATCGCAAGCGGGCAAAAGGCGTGAACCAGATTGCCGATCTTGTGGACAGTTTGCGCAATAACCCCAATTCGCGCCGTCACATATTTGAAGGTTGGAATGTTGCAGAGCTTGATGCGATGGCGCTGCCGCCATGCCATAAAACCTATCAGTTTTTCGTGGCTGACGGAAAGCTGACTTGTCTGCTATATCAACGTTCCTGTGACCTGGCTTTGGGCGTACCCTTTAATATATTTTCAGCCGCATTAATAACATATATGCTTGCCCAACAATGTGATTTAGAGCCGCATGAGCTGATCTGGAATGGCGGCGATGTGCATCTTT
>CAZAHS010000247.1:0-3385 GCA_964484855.1 uncultured Sphingomonadaceae bacterium
CGACCAGATCTTCGGCATCAATAATATGCCATTTTTTCTCAACCTCGGCAGGTTTCACTGCACGGGTCATTTTGGTTAGCGCCTTCATCGGGCAAAACCTCCAAATTGTTGATAATCTGCCGCAGCATATTATCAAAGATGATGAAAATCGACTGGATGATTAGCGAAGCAACTTCCCTATCATCAGCGGATGCGGCCTAATGCAGAGTAAGGCTGGCAGAGTCAAGCAAAAGCAGGCCTTTTGAAGCGGGTAAAATAATACCTGCTGCCTGACACCCTATCAATTGGAGCTTTTTCATTTGGGACGCGCGCATTTGCTGCGGGCTTGCGTCTCGTCCAGCTCTAATCGCTGCCATTTCTCGGCTGCCATGCGTTCGCTATCGCCTATGCGGGTGTGAATATTGCGCTGCGATGCCAGCAAAAGTCCGTCTTTACGGCTAATGATAATATGCCCGTCAGAGCGCGTTTGACCAATATTATCAGCGGCTTGGCTATCAGGGATGAGCGGCGGTGATTTTAGCAGCAGGGACATTTGGTGTTGATTCCACGCGCCCCGCTTCACCATTTCCTGCGTTGACGGTAATATTAGCGGCCATTGATCGGTTTTTGAAAAATAAGGGTGCATTGCCAGTATCGGCAAAAACCCTTCGGCCAGATAGGCATCTTGCTGGCCGGCCTGTTTGGCCAATATATCATCAATTAACCGCGCGCCCACGGCCTGACCGGCGGGGTTGCCTATCAATATGGGCAGATCAGCGCGTAGCTTTTGTAAAGCTTTGACCAGCCTATCCCAGCTTGCCGCTTCATCGCGCAGGCCGATAATTCTGCCCTGCCCATTAAGGTCAAAGATCAGATGTTCATTTTCGCGGATTGATTGTGTCAGGCTAAGCAGCGCGACCAAACGCTTAGGGCCGCTTTCCCTAACAGAGACAACATGGCTGTCTGCACGAAAGCCCCTGCCCAAAGCGGTAAAGCGGATACAGCGTGTGACTGTTGTGCTTGCCTGCCAACCTGCCCCTTGGCGGATAAGGCTGTGCTCAAACACCATATAGCGGCCGGTTTCAGGGTCAAAACGCGGCAATTGCGGCGTTTCTTGATTATCAGTCTGCCGCGCCATGGCCTTGGGTGCAAAGGTTAAGGCCATCAGCAATAAGCCCATCACCAACAAGATGCGGGTTAAACGGACTGTGCGGACAATGGTAAGCGACCTCATATCACCAAGCATATGCAAAAACTGCGCTGGACGCAGCAAAAAAGCGCGCTGTTAAAACAATGTTCCGCCTGTCTGGCCGATAATCCAGTCAGCAAATTGCTGGTCTGTTTCTTCGGCAGACCAGACCGTAATGCCCGGCAGGTCATAGCTGTGCAGTGCTTTTATGCGGGTGCGCAATGCTTCTAATGCGGCAAAGCGGGTTTTGAACAAAATGGCCACTTCGCTGGCATCGGCTACTTCACCTTCCCAGCGATAGATGGACCGTATTTCGCCCAAAATATTGGCGCAGGCGGCCAGTTCTTCCTGCACGATTTTGCGTGAAGCACTGAGCGCAGAATCGCGGTCAGGAAAGGTGCAATACACGGTAACAATGCGGTTACCATCCAGCTTGCTTGCTGCCAGCCTATCCAGCGGCACGGGGTTTTACTGCTGAAAGAGGCGAGGTGTTTGTGCGCTCATCGCTATCGCGGCTATGGCTCAGCATCTGCCGGGCAGGGGCCTGAATATGCACGGCCCAAATGGTCGCGCCCACCAGCAATGCACCAACAGCCTGATGCCAGACCGCCAAATTAATGGCGACGCCGCTTATCACCGTGGCGATACCCAGGCTGATCTGTAACGCCAATAATAGCAGCAGGAGAGCAGCGGCCAGCTTATCCTTAGCTAGGGTGCGCAGCGCGAGCAGCCCCAGCGCAGCCGCAACGCCCCATGCCCACCAGCGGTGAATAAAATGGGTCAATATAGGGTCGCTGGATAAAGCTGCAAAAAATCCGCCATCCCATATCACACCGGCAGGGTAGAAAAGATCGTTCATAAGCGGCCATGTATTGGCAACATATCCTGCATTCAGCCCCGCCACCCATGCACCAAAAAGTAGCTGCACAAACAGCGCGCCAATAACGCACCAACCAAAAATGTTCATGCGGCGCGGCGGCGCGGATATATGGGCCAGATTGCGCAAATCGCGGATCGTCCAGATCAATCCTGAAAGTATAGTCAGCGCCGTCAGCAAATGAATGGCCAGTCGGTAATGGCTAACATCGGTGCGGCCAAACAGGCCGGAGCTTACCATCCACCAGCCAATAAAGCCCTGAAACGCCCCAAGCGCGAGCAGCCCCAGCAAGCGCGGTTTATACCCTTGGGGGATCATGCCGCGCACCCAAAACCATATCATAGGCAAGGCAAAGGCCAGGCCAATAGTGCGGGCGATAAAACGGTGGACCCATTCCCAAAAATAGATGAATTTGAAATCGGCCAGCGTCATATAGCTGTGCTCTGTCTGAAATTCTGTTGTGGTTTTATACAGTTCAAATTCGGCCAGCCAATCCGCTTCATTTAGCGGCGGCAATGCCCCTGTAATCGGCTTCCATTCGGTGATGGACAGGCCAGATTCGGTCAGCCGTGTAATTCCGCCGACAATTATGATGCAAAACACCATGGCTGCAACCGTCCATAACCAATAGGTTAGGGCTAGCGGCGCAGCCTTATTCTCATCTTGCGACATTGGCTGATAGGTTGAATGGGTAGTAGCGCTCATAGCATTTATTTGCGCATTATTGCGGCATGGCGCAAGGCCCGTTCGACAAAAGGATTTGCGTGATACCGTGCAAAGAATGCAATTTATAAAGCGGATATACCAAATCATAGCCAATTGGCGGTTTGCCGACATTCGTTTGCCCGCATTTGTTTGTTGGCATTGATGGTTAATGAAAAATAGGCGGGTTCAGCCAGCTCTATAGGGCTTTGATCGGTCAAAAATTTCGCGCAAAAATGCATATAATCTGCTTGTTTGATGTGATGTTATATCTTATGTGGGCCTCATGAAAAAACATGGCAACATAGCGACTCCATTGGAAAATGCGGCACAGCGCCTGCATTTGCTATGGGTGCGGCGTGAGCAAATGGAGGTGGATGGCTTTGCCATGGCGCTGTCCGGATTATGCGCGCTGCACTGTCTGGTCAGCTCTGTTGTGCTGGTGCTGCTGGCGTCCGCTGGCGGGTTTTTGTTGGACCCTATCATTCATGAGGTCGGGCTTGGCTTTGCTGTCTTGCTGGCCGCTTTTGCATTCATTGATGGTTTGCTGCGCCATGGCTATATCATGCCGCTGGCCACCGGCTTTTTCGGCATTGGTATGATGCTGGGCGCGATTACATTGCCGCATAATGGCTCGG
>CAZAHS010000248.1:0-3378 GCA_964484855.1 uncultured Sphingomonadaceae bacterium
CACCACGCTGCGCGCGGTCCCCCTCCCCATAACTGGGGAGGTATTAAGTATGTGCGCTTTAACGATGCACTGTTTGAGGGAGTCTTGTCGAAGGGTCGAAGTGACGCATGCAAAACGCGCCAAGCCTGAGAACAGTCCTTCGACAAGCTCAGGACGAACGGAATTTTATATTAACGAACCGCCAAGGTTCGCAAGCGCGCCCATTTTCTTTGGCGCACGCCGGGCCTTATTGGCCCGCCCCTCGCAAGGCCCTTGGCCGTGAGAGAAAAAACTCCCGTGAGAGAAAATTACGCCGTAACCGGCAGTTTTTCCGATAATTCTTCGCTGGTCACATTGCCCGCGGCAATATCCTCTGCTTCTTCTGCGGCATTGGCCAGTGCCTTTTCCAGCCGCTTCATCCGTGCACGGTCAGTGATTTTACCGCCCAGCAAGTCAGTGACGTAAAATGTATCAACCGCGCGTTCACCCCATGTGGCGATATGCGCGCTGTGCACGATCAGCTTGGCATTAAACAGGCGTTGGACCAAGCGGTGGAGCAGCGCCGGGCGGTCAACTGCATTCACTTCAATAACCGTATATTTGCTCGACGCATTATTATCGATCACCACAAAGGGCGTTATCGAAAAAGCGCTAATGCGCCGATTGCCCGGCTGGCGTTTATCCAGCTTTTTGCGCATGGCCTGCCGGTTGGTCAGCGCATTTTCGATCGCGCTTTTCATCGCTATAATGCGCTGCTCTTCGGCTAGCGGCTTGCCAAAACTATCCTGCACCAGAAAATTATCCAGCGCTATGCCTTGGCTTGTCGTGTGGATACGCGCATCAATAATATTGCCGCCCGCAGCATGAATGCCGCCGGCTATACGATAAAATAGCCCGGGATGATCGCCCGCACAAACCGTAATAAGCGTTGCGCCGCGTTCTGTATTGTCCGCCATTTCGATTGAAAGGGGCGCATCATCAAGCACCATGATCTGACGGATATTGCGCGCAATCACATCCATGGGCTCTGCGATCCAGTAAGAACCGGTTAAACTGTCTATCAACACTTCCAGACGCTGCGCATCTATATCATGCAGCAGCTCGCGCACTTGTTCTTTCTTTGCCGCTATCTTCTGGTCACGGCCGCGCTGTTTATGGCCAAGGCGCAGCACCTCCTCCGTCGCGTCATAAAGATTGGTCAGCAATTGCCGCTTCCAGCTATTCCACACACCCGGGCCAACTGCGCCAATATCAACAACGGTCAGGATTAATAGCAATTTCAGCCGCTCCGCGCTTTTTACCTGACCGGCAAAATCGGCGATGGTTTTGGGGTCCGCCAGGTCACGTTTAAACGCAGTGGCCGACATCAGCAGATGATGGCGCACCAGCCATGCGACCAGCTCAGTTTCTGCCTTGCTAAGCCGCAGGCGCGGGCATAGCTCCAACGCCACTTCTGCCCCCATTATACTATGGTCACCGCCGCGCCCTTTGGCGATATCATGCAGCAATACCGATGCCGCCAGCACGCGGTAAGTGGTCAGCGTTTTAATCAGCTCGCTCACCAGTTCATGATCCTCCCTCAGCGCACCATTTTTGATGCGTGAGAGCAAGCCAATGGCGCGGATGCTATGCTCATCCACCGTATAATGGTGATACATATCAAATTGCATCTGCGCGACAACACGGCGAAATTCGGGAATGAAGCGCCCAAAGACCGTCGATTCATTCATCCAGCGCAGCACATTTTCAGGGTTTTGCCCGCTGGTCAAAATATCCATGAACATCTTATTGGCACGCGGATCATCGCGCAGTTCTGCGGTGAGCAATTTTGCATCGCGCGTTGCCTGACGCATCGCATTGGGGTGGATTTCCATCATATTCCTGTCGGCCAGATGGAACAGCTCGATCAGGCGGACCGGATCCTCTTTGAAAAACTCGCTACCGGGTATGCCCAGCTTGCCACGCTCTTTGGTAAAGCCATTCAGCTTGGCCGGGCGGCGCACAATATTGGGCATATAGCGCCGATTACTGGCGGCAAATTTCTCGTCAATCTGGGCCAGAAAAATGCCGGTAATATCGCCCACTCTTTTGGCATTTAAGAAATAGAATTGCATGAAGCGCTCAACCGCAGATTTGCCGGGCCGATCAGCATATTGCATGCGTGCAGCAACCTCGCGTTGCAGATCAAAGGTCAGTCTTTCCTCTGCCCGCCCCGTTATATCATGCAGGTGACAGCGCACCGCCCAAAAGAAATTTGCAGCACGGCGAAAGCCCCGAAATTCGGTCTGGTTAAACAAACCCTCATCAACCAGCTCCGCCGCAGAGCGCACATTATAAACATATTTGCCGATCCAATAAAGGGTTTGCAAATCGCGCAATCCGCCTTTGCCGTCTTTGACATTAGGCTCCACCACATAGCGGCTATCGCCCATGCGCTGGTGACGGCCTTCACGCTCTGCCAGCTTGCCCGCAATATAAGCCCGCTCACTGCCATGTTGCACTTCATTGCGAAAGCGCAGCGCAGCCTCATCATAAAGCGCCTTATCACCCCAGACAAAACGGCATTCCAGCATGGCCGTGCGGATGGTCAAATCATCCTTGCACATGCGCACCACTTCATCGAGCGAGCGGCTGGATTGTCCGACTTTTAGGCCCAAATCCCACAACACATATAAAATGGCCTCGGTCACTTGCTCGACCCAGCTATTTTTTCGCATGGGGGTCAGGAAAGCGATATCAACATCGCTATGCGGCGCCATTTCACCGCGCCCATAGCCCCCGACAGCGGCCAGCGCCATGCGCTCGCCCGATGTACGGTTATTTTCCGGGTAAACATGGGTGACCGCATAATCATAGATTATCCGCACCAATTGATCGACCAGATAGCTTTGCGCCGCCGCGCAGCTATGGCCATTAGTCGGTTGCTCCTGCAAACGCTTGGCGATCTCCTCCCGCCCCTTATCCAGCGCGGCCCGCAACAGGGTAATGATATATTTGCGCGCATTGCTGCCATGCTGCGTCACCAGCAGAGCAATATCTCCGCTAAGCTGCGCACGGTTAATAATGCCGCGCTTGGCGGGAACGTCAGCAATCATATGGCGGCGAAATCCTTTATATTATCCACCTGCTGCTACCAATTCGCCATATTGTTTGCGCAATGTGACTTTATCGATTTTCGCAGTGCCCAGCTTGGGCAATGGTTCGCTGGCAGGCCAGAAACGTGCCGGAATTTTGAACGGAGCCAGCTTAGCCTGTAAAAATTCGCGCAAAGCATCCTCACTTAAATCGCGGCCCGGCTTGCAATGATAGGTTGCGCCCGGCACCTCGCCAAAGCGATCATCAGGCAGGCCAAAGACACAGGCCTCGGCAATATCATCATGCGCGTAAATGGCGGCCTCC
>CAZAHS010000249.1:0-3338 GCA_964484855.1 uncultured Sphingomonadaceae bacterium
CAAAGCCGCTTAGAATGGGTCTTAATGCTACGGCCAAAAGCTGATCCTTGCCGCCTTATTCCGGTTCTGGTGTTTTAAGCAAAAGACGGCGATAGGCCCAGCCAATCACGATGAGCGCAACGCCTAACCCCAAAAAGGACAGGATACGCAAAAGCCCCTGCATGGCCGCTGCATCGATAAGAAAGACCTTGAGCGTGACCAATGTGAGCAGGCCCAGACCGGCCAGCCGCAAAGTGCGGCCCCCGCGCATAATCGCATAGCCAATCCATGCCAATGCCAGCAGCAACAGGGCGGCGGAATAGAGATAATTTTCTGTCACGCCCACCGCGCTGTCACCACTGCCCAGTGCAATCACGCTGCCCTGTATATATTGCCGCACCAAAACCAATATGGTGATGATGGCCAACATCAAAGTACCAAAATACAGCAAGCGCCCCACAACACTGTCTTCAATTGTCGATATATTGGCGCCTTGGACCGCCAATTTTTGTTTGCCCGCCCACCAGAATATGCCTGTCAGCGCCGCGCAGAGCAAAACCGCCATGTTAAACACTGGCACTGCACCCACCGCCTGTTCACGCAGCACGGGGTTAAAGACAAATATATCAAACCAGATAAAGCGCGCCATTGTGATGCCGATCAAAACCGCGCCGCCTATTTGCAGCTTGCCGCGCGCAAAACATAGCAAACCAAGCCCTGCACCAGCGATGCCCAAGGTGATGAGTGAGCGCTCTATAAAGCCCCATTGGGTGAAATCCTCCAATGTGGTGATCGCTAGGGGCTGCTTGGTCAGCAGCGCCAGATAAAGGCCCAAAAATGCCGCGCCAATAATCGCCAGAACATTGCGCGGCGATTGCCCCCAATCGGGCTTTGGCGCAAAAGCCGCCGCCGCCATAATGACTGCAGGCAGCAATAATGTTAGAATAAGATTGCTTGGCGCAGGCAAAAGGTCATGCTGAATATAAGCGCCAACAAAACTCATCAGAATCTGGTCCAGAATAGCCTCTGCCGCAATCAGCATGGCAATAACGCCCATTGCCAGCGGCGCATAGCCCCATTTACCCACTGAATGAATGGCAATGAAGCAGCCCCATGCAAAGGCAGCAAGGGCCAATATTATCGCGATAATCGCCAGATAATCCCCAGGCAAAATCATAATCAGCGCACTGCCCAGCATGATGGTGCAGATGGCGGCAATAGCGGTCTGTATATGGTCGCCCAGCGCAACATTGCCGCGCAAAAACCATGCGACCCATAAGCAGGGGAGCGCCATGATAAGCCCGATAAAGCCAATTCCTATTGCCGATAATGGCCCGGCATATTGGAATATAATCATCATATAGGCCGCCATTATTGGCAGCAGCGCCAAAAATGCCCAGCCAGCTATTTTGTCTTGCACTGCGCCCTCACGGTAAAGCCGCGCCAGTGCAGTGCCGGCAAATAAGGCTGCATAGCCAAATGTTATGCCCAGCATCATATTGGCCTGCGCCCCGCTTACCCAGCCGGAAATAATGGGGATTATCATGCCGGTTGCGGCCATTCCGGCCAGCAAGGTTAAGCGGCTATAGCGCCATGCCAGCGCCAATGATAATGCGCCAATGGTGAACAAAAAGGCCCAGCCCAAAGGCGAAAAGTCCATACGCGGCAGCAATATCCACAATTGCAACAACACCAATATTTGCGGCAAAGCAATGGCCATGTTGCGCGCAGTAAAGCCGCTTAACAATCCGGTTTTTTGTGCGTTCGCTGTGCCATTTTCAGAACTTTTGGCAGCATCCTTTACGTCATCTAGGCGCAGCGCAGTCGCTATAGCCAATATGGCGATTGCGATAATGAATACGCCCAGCACAGCCAGTGAATCACTGGCTATCAAGACAAGGAACAGCGTCCATATGCCGCCGCCTATAACGCTCATAAACAGCATCCACAGCCAGCGCTGCCATAATGATAATGCGCACAGAGCGACAATGAAGACGCCCAGATAAGATAGCAGCAGCGGCAAATTGCTGGCGTCCAGACCGGCAATAAAGGGCGCGGTAAATCCGCCAACAACGCCCATAATGGCCGTGGGCGGCCCATGGCGCACGGCCAGCGCGAAAGCCAGAGCGCTGATAACAACAACCAGAATAAATGCCGCCCAAATAGGCAATAGCTCATAAAGCTCACTGGCCATATATAGGGTGGCATATAATATCGCGATACCGGCACCGGCCAGTGATTGGCCAATGCGTTCATCTTCTGCAAAGGCAAAGCCAATGCGCGGCAGGCGCGTGCCAAATTGCGCCATCGCAATGGTGATGAGCCCGAAAATTGTTGCCGTAATGGTGCGCGCGCGCGGGCCAAATAATCCGGCTTCTATGGAATAGCGCACTAGGAAAAAGGCCGCAAAAATAAGTGCGATGCCGCCAATCCAAATGGGCAATTTGCCGCCAATAATATCCTCTAAAGATAATGATGTGGCCGCCTCTTTCTGCTTAGCTTGAGTGGCTGCTCCATTAGTATTTTGCTGATTATCCAAAGGCTCTTGAACAGGGCGCGCATTTTGGTTTTGTGCGGCCAGCGTAGCGGCTTGTACTTGGCCAGCACGTGCGGCCTGACGGGTTATATCCTGATTATTATTGCTCTGATATGCGGCCTGTCTTTGGGCCGGGGTGACCATTGGCCTGTCGGGCTGTGCCTGCTCTGGCTCTGGCTCTGGCTCTGGCTCCGGTTCTGGCTCTGGTTCTCGTTCAGTCCGGGGTTCCGGTTGCGATTGCGGATTTGCTTCTGCTGTTTTGGTCGGCTCTTGGCGCGGGGTTAGATCTTGCTCTTCAGCAGCAATATTTTTGCGCAATAGATTGATAATATTGTAAAGATTATCTGTTTCCGCTTCCAACCGCGCAACTTGGCGGCGCAGGGTGTTGGTGCGTGACAGCGCCATGGCCAACAATATGATGATAACAATCGGCGCCAGCAACAGCAGCAATATTATAAAATAGAATTCGTCCATAGCCCCCCTGCCTGACAAGGCCAGATTAGGGCATGTGCTTTTTAATAGCAATCACACATAATATCGCCACTGCGCGAATTTAATAGGTCCTGACCCTAGACCGCCATATCATGATCGTCTGTTTGTTGCCGCGCCCACATCTCTGCATAGAGCGCATTTTTGGCCAGCAATTCGCCATGTGTGCCGCTTTCCGCAACCTGCCCTTGATTCAGCACGATGATGCGGTCGGCATGAGTGATGGTGGAGAGCCGGTGCGCGATCATGATGGTGGTGCGGCGCTCTGCAACGCTGCGAAGCGTGCCCAATATCGCTTGCTCTGTGCGGCTGTCCAATGCGCTGGTGGCTTCGT
>CAZAHS010000250.1:0-689 GCA_964484855.1 uncultured Sphingomonadaceae bacterium
TTGGAGCAGGAGGGCTGGAAAGTTGAGCGCATCCCGAAAGTCGGAAAATCGAGCATCCGCAGGATTGTGAAAGGCGACGAGAGCAAGGTTGTCACCATCAGGACGACCCAAGACACCTACATCGCTTTCCCGCGTGACGACGAGGACAAGGAATGGGCGACGCTTTCAATGGCGGATTTGGTTGTCGCTGTTTCGGTGGACGATGCCGACAATCCGCGTAACGCGCAGGTGCATTTCATCGACGGTGACGAAATGCGTGATAGGTTCGACCGCAGCTATGATGCGCGGATTGCGGCAGGTCATTCGATAGGAACGGGGCGCGGTATGTGGCTTGGACTTTACGAACCAGAGCAGAGTGACCCACCGTCTCAAGTGGGCGCGGGCGCAGGGTTAGAGCATCCACCTGTTGCGACCTTCCCTTTATCCGAGGCGAGCGAAGAAAAGAGCAAGCCCGCAGCGGAGCAAGCAGCCCCCGCAGCTTCAAACAATGCGCCGCTCTCAATATCCGATGCGCGGCGTCAGCTTGCCGAGACATTCGGTGTTGACCCTGACAATGTTAAAATCACCATCGAGGTCTGATCGTCAAAAAGGGAGGAGTGAATCTCTCCGCCTGATTTCGTTGCGCCCTGCACCAATAGTATGATACTATTGGTGCAGGAGCGATACATGGCCACTATCAGAAAAACTAT
>CAZAHS010000250.1:699-3299 GCA_964484855.1 uncultured Sphingomonadaceae bacterium
GCGATAATCAGGATGCTTGGATAAAGGCTCAGATTGCTCGCGGGGCTTTCACCAATGACAGCGAATATATTCGCGACCTTGTGCGCCGTGACCAAGAGGGGCAAAGCAAACTGTCCGATTTGAAGCAAGCCATCGCAGAAGGACTTGACAGCGGTGTAAGCGAACGCTCGCTCGATGAAATCTGGGCAGCAGCGGAGGAACGCAATCGCTCGGCCAATGACTGAACTACATATCAGCAGGCAAGCCGCTAACGACCTTGGCGAGATAGCGGATTACACGATTGCCGAGTTCGGTATTGAGCAAGCGCGCAAATATCGCGACCAGTTCCAGGCTTGCTTCGCCTCCTTGCTAGATAATCCGCGTCTTGGTCGAAGCGCGGATAATATCGCGCCTCATCTGCGCCGTATCAGGCAGCAAGCCCATATAATCTTCTATGTCCCGACTGCTGACGAGATTCTGATTGTTCGTGTGCTGCATAATAGCATGGATTTTGAGCGGCATCTGTGATGCTAGCCCCACGCAAAAATGGTTATGCCCGCGTATCGAAACATGAACAAATCTAGGCCCAAGACCTAAATCAAAAAGCTCTCATCATCGGTTAAAACGCCGTCTTCCTCATCGCGCGTCGCTGCAGCAATGCCCAATGTCACAAAGCCGACCCGCCCGGCAAACATTAGCAAGATAATAATCAGCTTGCCCAATTCGCTGAGCTCTCCAGTCAAGCCCATGGATAGGCCGACCGTGCCCATTGCAGACAATGCCTCAAAAAGGATGGTTTCAAAAAGCGCGACCTCCGTCATACTCAGCAAAAAGACCGCCGAACCCAGCAGGAAGATATACATGGCGCAGGCGGCAATGGCGGTGGTGCGCACCTCGACCGGGATAACGCGGCGCAAAAATGTTACGTCCGCCCGCTGGCGCGTAACGGAGCGTACAATGCCGATCAGCACTGCCAAAGTGGTGTTTTTAAGGCCGCCTGCCGTGCCTGCTGGCGATGCGCCAAAGATCATTAGAAAATAGATAATCATCACCATTGGCAGCGCCAAATCACCAATTGCCATGCTGTTAAAGCCGACAGTGGTTTGTGCGGTCATGACCTGGAAGAAACTGGCCAGCAATATTTGCCAATTCGCCCAATCATCCGGCCAATTGCCCACCAATGCGAATAATGCCGTACCCGCAAAGGCTAGAACAAGTGTCAGGCGGAATATGATTTTGCTGGTAAAGCCCAGCCGCGCCTTCTGCCCAGTAAAGACCCGCCACACATCGCTGACCACCAAAAAGCCGATAGAGCCGGCATAGCAAAGAAAGGCGATGATTAAATTGACCGTGGTATTATCAACATAGCCGCTAAAACTGTCACTGTTCAGGCTGAAACCGGCAGTACAAAAGGCCGATATACTATGGAAAATCGCGCTCCATAATGCATCGGGATTACCATCATTGCTGAACACGATATATAGCAGGAATGCGCCTATCGCTTCACACAGCAAAGTGAAGACGATGACATGGCGCAAAAAGCTGCGCACCTCAAAATCTTCCGGCAATTGAAAGGTTGAGCGCGCGATTTTAATGCACAGACGCGAATCCGGATTAACCGCAGACAGGATGATGAAGCTTGAAAAGGCCATATAGCCAATGCCGCCAATCTGAATCAGCGCCAGCAGCACCAACTGCCCCCAAAAGCTGTAACTCGCGCCCGGATCAATTGTAACCAATCCGGTCGTTGAAACCGCAGAGACAGCAATAAACAGGTGATCCAGCCCGTTAACCGCCTGCTGCGTCATGCCTGGCATGGTCAACAATATCCAGCCGATCAGCATATATGTCGCATAGCCCAAAACCAGCAATTTGGCGGGATGGGACTGCAATAATCTGTAACGGAAACGGGCCAAGAGGCGAAGCATCATATAATAATGAGGGCGCGCATACATAATCGCAAGCAATTTAACCAGCAAAAGCCCGTGTTTAGGCCATGCAATTTCTTGTCATCACAAGCATTATCTCTTAGGGATAAAATTGCTGACATTTATGTTAATACAAAGAATATTATATACCCTCTCATCATAACCCGAGCGGTAGAAAGCCGTATATGAACATTGCCACCCCTCATGATAAAATGGCTGATAATGCCATCTGGTCCCATATTTATAATCATCCTGCGGCATGGCAGAGCAAATTTGCGCCATTGAGCCTGCCCGATATGCTGTTCAATACAGCCACAGAGCAAGGCGATGCGCCCGCCATTGATTTTATGGGGCGCAAATATAGCTATGCCATGGTTGCAAATGCTGCGCGGCGGGTCGCCAAGGGGCTGCAACAAATGGGTGTGGGTAAGGGCGATCATGTCGGCCTGTTCCTGCCCAATGTGCCGCATTATGTTGCCGCTTATTATGGCGCAATGGCAACCGGCGCGACGATGGTCAATTTCTCACCGCTCTATACCGCTGATGAGCTGGCGCATCAGGTAGAGGATAGCGGCACCACCATATTATTTACCATCACCGCAGCGGCATTGCTGCCAACCGCGTTAAAAGTGCTGGACCAATCAAGCCTGAAAAAGCTGATTGTTGGTTCGGTTGAAGGGACTTTGCCGCCGG
>CAZAHS010000251.1:0-3280 GCA_964484855.1 uncultured Sphingomonadaceae bacterium
GGCGGTATGCGCCAGCGTTTTGGCATTGCACAGGCGCTGATCGGCAATCCCCAGCTTATCATTGTTGATGAACCAACTGCGGGATTAGACCCTGAAGAGCGCAACCGCTTCCTGAACTTGCTCGCCGCAATTGGCGAAAATGTGGTTATCATTTTGTCTACCCATATTGTTGAGGATGTGGCTGATCTATGCCCCAAAGCCGCAGTAATCGCGCAAGGGCAAATCCGGCTTACCGGCGCGCCGCATGAGCTGATGGCCAATGTCAAAGGCAAGGTTTGGGCAAAAACCATCAAACGCGATGCCTTGCCCGATTATCAGGCGCAATATGAAGTGATTTCCACACGGCTTTTTGCTGGTGAGCTTATCATCCATGTGCTGAGCGATGGCGACCCTGCAAATGGTTTTGCCAGTGTGGATGGCGGGTTGGAGGATGTATATTTCTCGACGCTTTCCGCCACCCGCCGCGATGCCGCCGCTAATGTTGCAGCTTAAGAAGGAACCGCGCCATGTTTGCCCAAATCGCTGCCTTTGAACTGCGTTATCAGCTTAGAAACCCTGTCTTCTGGGTGGTTTCCATCCTATTTTTCTTGCTGACCTTTGGCGCTATCACCGTTGATAATGTACAAATCGGTTCTGGCGGCAATGTTAAGGCCAACAGCCCGCAAGCCATTTTGCAAATCCATATCGTGCTGGCAATATTCTTCATGTTCGTAACCACGGCCTTTGTCGCCAATGTGGTGCTGCGCGACCGTGAAAGCGGTTTTGGGCCAATGGTGCTATCCACCCGCGTTAAAAAATTCGACTATCTAATAGGCCGTTTTACCGGCGCTTTTGCCGTAGCTTGCCTGGCCTTTCTGGTCGTGCCGCTGGCGATATTTCTTGGCTCGCTCATGCCATGGCTGGACCCGGAAACATTGGGGCCCAACCGGCTTTCCTATTATGCCTATGCCTATTTTGTGATCGCTGTGCCTGCGGTGTTCCTGACATCGGCCATTTTCTTTGCCGCCGCCACCATAACCCGTTCCATGATGTACAGCTATATTGCTGTCATCATCTTTTTGGTGCTGTATCTCACTTTACTGGGCGCATTGGGGTCACAACCAGATCTGCGTTACCTGAACACCTATGTCGACCCATTTGGCGGCGGCGCTATTGGCAATGCCACGCGCTATTGGACCACGGCAGAGGCCAACACCCAATTGCCGCCTTTTGCGGGCGGTCTGCTCTATAACCGTTTAATCTGGGCCGGTGTCGGCATTGCGGCACTGGTGCTTGCCTTTTCACGCTTTCGTTTTGCAGAAAAAGGCGCTTCAAAACGCCAAATGAAGCGCGAGGCGAAAAAGGCCGCAAAACTTTCTGCCTATAAACCGCAAATTGCCTCTGCCCTGCCCGCCCCTGATGTGCGCGGTGCAGCCATGGCCCAACTATGGGCGCAAATGAAGCTGGAAATGCGCATGGTGATGCGCAGCCCCGCCTTTTTTGTGCTTATCTTTATTGGCCTTATCAATTCTCTGGCCGGCCTTATCTTTTCAGCAGAGGTTTACGGCACTCCGGCTCAGCCGCGCACTTTTATCTATATATCGCTTATTCGCGGCACCTTCACCCTGTTCCCGATTATCATTTCCATTTATTATGCCGGAGAACTGGTCTGGCGTGACCGCGACCGCAAAATGCATGAGATTATCGACGCCACGCCATTGCCCAATTGGGCCTATATGGTGCCCAAAACTCTGGGCGTTACTATCGTGCTGTTCTTTGCATTGTTCATTGGCGCACTGGCCGCCATGCTGGTCCAGCTTGTGCGCGGGCCAGAAGCCATAAATGTGATGCAGCATCTCACCTGGTTTATCATTCCCACTGGTATTGATATGGTTATCCTTGCGGTCTTAGCCGTGTTTATTCAGGCACTTAGCCCCAATAAATATATTGGTTGGGGACTGATGGTGCTGTATCTGGTCGCCACTATCATCTTGTTCGCCATAGGCTGGGGCCACCCGCTGATGCTTTATGGCGAAGGCGCACCAAGCCCGCTGCTCTCCGACATTAATGGCGATGATGTGAATTCTGCTCTGGGCTGGTGGATGCGGCTTTACTGGGGTGCTTTTGCGCTATTGCTGGCCGTGGGGGCGCATCTGCTATGGCGGCGCGGCACGGAAACCAGCCTGATGCCGCGCATCAAACAAATACCGCGCAGATTAATCTCTGGCACGGGCATTGTCGCTCTGGCCGCAACCGGCGTTGCTGTCGCGAGCGGCGGCAATATCTATTATAACACCAATGTGCTGAATGATTATCGCACGGCGGATGATCTGAATGAACAATTGGCAACATATGAGAAAAAATATCTGAAATATGAAAATGTGGTGCAGCCTTCTGTGACCGATATGGTCATCAAGGCAGACCTTTACCCCTATCAAAAACGCGCGGAATTTACCGGCAGCTATAAACTGGTGAATGACAGCGATGCCCCGATAGATAAGCTGCATGTGCGTTTTACCGATCAAGATATTGAAATTGTCGAACTGGCTTTAGCTGGCGCCAAGCAAAGCATGACGGATGATGATTTCAAATATTATATCTACACGCTGGATACGCCGTTAGCGCCCGGCGACACCGCCACATTATCCTTCAAAACCGTGCGCGCACAAAAGGGCCTGCCCGCCAGCGGGGATGACCGGCGATTGGTGCGCAATGGCACATTTTTGAACAATGGTGAATTTGCCCCGCAAATCGGTATGGACAGAAACGGCCTGCTACAAAACCGCGCAACCCGCCGCAAATATGATCTGGAACCGGAATTGCGCATGGCGAAACTGGAAGATGAAAGCGCACGGCAGCGCAATTATGTCGGTGATGCGGACTGGGTAAATTCCGATATCACCATCACCACACGGGCTGACCAGATTGCCATAGCGCCCGGCACCAAGGTCAGCGACACAGTGGCTAAGGGCCGCCGCACGGCGCGCTTTAAATCCACGGCGCCCATATTAGCGTTTTTCTCTATTCAGTCCGCCGATTTTGAGGTTGCCAGCCGCACCGCAGATGGCGTGGAGTTTAGCGTCTATTATCATGATGCCCATGATTATAATGTTGAGCGCATGCTAAAGGCGGCGGAAAATTCTCTGGCCTATTATAAAGCGAATTTTGGGCCCTATCAGTTTGACCATGCCCGGATTATTGAATTTCCCGGCTATGCCAGCTTTGCCCAGGCTTTTGCAGGCACCATGCCCTATTCGGAAAGTATCGGCTTTATCGCCAATATGGAGGATAGCGACGATAT
>CAZAHS010000252.1:0-3275 GCA_964484855.1 uncultured Sphingomonadaceae bacterium
CCATACAGCGGCGCATCCGCGATTGATAGGCGCGGCGGCGCAGCGGCCCGTCAATCAACGCGCCTATTGCCATGCCGACAAGCCCGAAGTTGCCGCCATTATTTTTTAGCTCTTCTGTATCGGGTGTTTCTGATTGGCCCCATGGAATGAAAAGCGGCAATTCACCGCCGCCCGCGAAGGTTGGCAAAAATGCGTAACATTCGGCAAAGTCTGCATAGGCTTCTTCATAGCTGACGCCAGCTTTATGAAAGACGAAATATTTCCATCCGTTTTTTACAGTTTTTGCATCGCGTGCAGAGGATAGATCAGGCACATTTATTGCCACAGGGTCCGGTAAAATGCTGGAAATCTGCACCGTTATTTGCTCTGTTGGTGCTTGAGTTGCTGTAGCCTGCGCTGTTATTGCCGATGGAAGAGCTAGTATACCCGTAACTATGCCCGCCTTTACACTTAATCTTATACTATTTTTGAATGCCATATCTGTTCAGCCTCCCATATATTAAAGCCTCCGCCATTAAGGGGTTGGCCAAATATTATGTATCACCCTGTGCATTATATTCATTCTTTGCAATCCTATGCAAGATGCGCCGCATGATTTTGCCGGAGCGGGTTTTGGGCAGGCTCGGTGTGAAATGCAGATGATCGGGCGTTGCTATTGACCGAATTTGGTGCAGGAATAAGGGGCTGTGCATGATGCACAGTGCCTGACATGAAAGCCTCTTATTGCTACTTTTCTTTGCATCCGCCATGCCAGAGATAGAGGCGCAACGATAGCAGTTATCGCTATATTATAATTTGCTTTGCGGCCGCGCAATATAGTATTTTTTGAAGCCGAGGCGTACAATTTATTCGCCAATCCTTATTGCGCCAGTGTCCATGGCTTCCAGACCCAGCGCATCGGTATCAGCGGCTACAGCCAATTGATCTGCATGGAGTTTTTGCACCTCAAATTGTGCCTGTAAGCGCCGGATTGCGGCATTTGCGGCTGCTTCCTCACGGATATTGACCAAGAAAAAATCACTTGCTCCAACCTGAAACAGACGGCGCTCACCTGCGGCCAGCTTTTTGGCGCGTATCTCCTCTTCACGGGCAATTTCGGCCAGACGCTCAGCGGCATTAACGGCAATATCAAGGTCGCTGACCAGATTGTTTATGCTTTCCTCAACCTGTTGACGTGCGCGCGCCAAGCCGGCAATCTTTGCTTCGCTCTCTGAAATCCGGCCCTTGGCTCCGCGCCTTTGCAGCGGCACGGAAAAGTTTAAGCCGACAATGGTTTCAAAGCCATCACGCGATGCACCGCCTTCACCCAAAGCGCCAAAATCATTTGAGAATTCTGCAAAAACATCAAATTTGGGAAGCAATTCATTTTCATCTAGCTGTAATTTTAGCCGCGCCTGATTAATATTATTTTCGATGATTTTCAGGTCGGGGCGGCGGTCCATAATCGCGACAACGTCCATGGCGCTTGTCGTGCGTATATCGGGCAAGTTACTGGGCAATTGCGTTAGCTCTGGCTGTAGCGGCCTGCCTCTATCATCACGCCAAAAGAGTGACAGCCGGTTGGACGCGCGCGCCAAATCTGTCTCTGCGCGCACCAACAGGCTTTGGCGGCGCAGGATATTCTGCTCATTTTCAACCAATATAATATCGGGCTGCGCACCCAATTGAACTTGCCGTTTTAACCCCGCTTGGCGTTCTTCTGCCAAATTCAGCAATTCGCGATAGATAATGACCTGCTGGCCAGAGCCAACCCATTGATTATAGGCTTCAATAGCGCGTTGTTGCACGCCAATGGCCACCAAAACCGCTTCAAAACCCGCAATATCCTGCCCCAATTGGGTGTTGGCGATGCCAAAGCGGCGGCCATCAATATTTTTGTCGCGCAAAATGGAATAAATGCCTTTTACCTTTAATTCGCCAACCTGATTGGTGAAGAAAAAATCATTATAAACGGGAAAGTCGCCGCGCGAGACGCGGTAACCGCCCTCAATACGTCCGCCATTATTGGCAAGCGGCTGAATGGCCTCAACATTAAGATATTGCCCGTCATAAAACCCGCTTAGATAGGAATAGGTTTCAGCCTGAAAGACCAGATCAAAAGCACCCTCTGCACTCAAGGCACGGCCACCTGCGGCGCGGGCTTTGGCTAGTGCTTCCAATATTTTGGGTGCATAGCGCGCCGAAGAGCGCAGGACATTATCAAGCGTTAATATCTTTGGTGCGGGCTTGCCGCCTCCAGCTTGCGCTTTGCTCTCTGCTTCAGGTTCAGCGCTTTGCGTTAGCGTGTTTGTCGCTTCCTTATCATAGATGCCTGGCGCTGCGGTTACAGGCGGCGGCACATTGCTGTCCGTATTGGCAGGGACAGGCAATTTTTCTATGCGCTGCGCATGAGCGGGCACTATGCCTGCCATAAGTAATGCGAAAAGGAGCAGAACGAAGCGTATCATGCTTAATTAGACCCTGAACTGCTTGAACTGCTTGAACTGCCGGAGCTGCTGCCCGAACCGCTATTGCGTGATGCGCCTTCAATCTGGTCCGGGGTTTGCAGCGGGAAGTCGTTTAGCTGACGCCATAATTCATAATAAACCGGTACTTCTTTAAGCAAGACCCAGCCGCGCGCATTGGCACCCAAGCGCACAAATGGTTCTTTAGGCCAGCCTTCCACGCGCGCATCTTCCTCCACGATAACGCGGAACAGACCATTGGCGGAACTGGCCAGATCGACCGATTGCACTCTGCCATCAAACAGGCCTTTGGCAATGCTGGGCCAGCCGGAAAACTGAATGGCTGGCCAGCCTTCAAATTGCAATTTGACGGGATTACCCGGTTCAATCAGCGCGACATCACGGCCATCAATATACACCTCAACCACACGCTTTGCCTCTGTTGGCGCAAAGGTTGCCACCACTTGGCCCTGACTGACCAATGTAGCCTCTGCGCCGCCAGAAATGCGCTGGATAACGCCATCACGCGGAGCGGTGACGGTTTGCACTGACTGGCGGCTAAGATTAACCTCTATCTGGTTAAGTGATGCGCGGGCCTCTGAAAGGCGTGCTTGCATTTCTGCGACACGGATACGCGATTGCTCAAAATCACGGCGTGAGCCTAAACCTTCGCGAAACAGGGTTTCACTGCGGTTTACATCTAACTGGGCAATCGCCATTGCGCTTTGTGCTGCGCTGATCTGCGCCTGTACTTGCGATTTTTCTGCGGCCAATCGTTCCAGCAAATTGGGGTCATTATCGGCCAGTTGAACAATCGGGTCGCCCTTTTTC
>CAZAHS010000253.1:0-3265 GCA_964484855.1 uncultured Sphingomonadaceae bacterium
AATACCTTTCTAATGTATTGGGAGGTGTTGAAAACAGGCTATAAAGTGCATCATTTATCCTATTATCGCACAAATAGATGGTGAAGTAATGCCCATCTGTTCCACCCATATAAAAAGACGCAAGGGAAATACCCTTGCGGTCTAAAGAATGACATAACAGAAAAATGACAGTATTTCCACCCTATTTGATGGAAAAACCCTAAATCACCCGTGCTTAACGGTTAATCATAGGTGATTATGTGTAAATTTAGTCGCCTTCGCCCGGTTCGGCAGAGAAAAACTTCTCAAATTTGCCTTCAACGCCCTTAAATTCATCAGCATCTGCCGGTGCTTCGCGTTTTAGGGTAATATTGGGCCAGGTTTCGGAATATTTGGTGTTTACTTCCAACCATTTTTCCAAGCCGTCTTCTGTATCGGGCAGGATCGCTTCGGCCGGACATTCCGGTTCGCAAACGCCGCAGTCAATGCACTCGCTGGGGTTGATAACCAGCATATTTTCACCCTCGTAAAAACAATCAACGGGGCAGACCTCGACGCAGTCCATATATTTGCACTTCACACATGCGTCTGTCACCACATAGGTCATTATTGCGTAGCTCCTGTTAGAATCTCGATATGCTGCTATTGACTGATAACGCTTGCGTCAACCAAAGACCTTTTTTTGCAGCAAATTATCGCTTTATTGCCTGTCAATTTAGCTATTGCAGATTTGTATCGCCCTTATCTGTCGCTGGGTTAGTGCGGGCTGGCATTGGGTGATAATTCGGCAATGATACGGTAATGGCCCTGCGCTTCTTCTGCCGGGCCGCGCCTTTGGGGCAAATCCAGCAATTCCAATGTGCGCACATTGCTGCCCAGGGGCATGGTCAAAATATCACCAACACGCACAATATGGTGACGCTTGGTAATGCGCATGCGGTTTATGCGGATATGACCTTTAGCTATGGTTTTCTGCGCCAAAGGCCGTGTTTTGGCCAGCCGCAAACGCCACAAGACATTATCCAGCCGCACCGCCATCCCCTTTATCCGTAGCGGATTGACCCAGGGCTTGATCGGGCGCTTGACCGGGTGCTGGCTTATCCGCTTTTGCCTTGGCGTTGTTTTTGCCTTTTTTCTTTGTCCTGTTCTGGTCATTGGGCTTTTTCGCCCCTGCTTTAGTCGTCCCAGCCTTAGATGCACCGCCTTGCGGAAAAAGTGCGCGCAATTTTTCAAATTCAGGATGCACGGGTTGAGAGCGCGGAGCGGCAAAATTGCGGCCTTTGCCTTGATTACCCGATCGGTTATCACCGCCAGCCTTAGCGTTGGGGCGCGATTTACCAGAACCACGGCGATTGCCGCCCTTATCATCACCCCGCTTATTATCGCGGCCACCATTTCTGGCGCCATTTCTGTTATTATCTTGGCCAGATGAGCGCTTTTTACCACCCTCTCTGCGGTTAAATTCCGGCTTGCGTCTGCGTTGTTTGTTCAGGCCGGTCCAGCGCCATAATATCACCTCTTCTAAAGACGCATCTGGCTCAGGGGCCGTTATATCAGAATCGACTGAAACAGTGCCAGCAGGCTTAGCAGATGATTCGCTTTTTTCACTCTCGCTTTTACCGCTCTCGCTTTTAACCACATCGCTGTCGGATGCGCCATCTTGCTGCGTACTATCGGCCTTTTTGTCCGATGGACGCAATAAAGGCCGTGCATCATTGGCCAATGCTTCTGCCGCAACTGGCGGCGCAGTTTCGCTTGCCGCTAAGCTTTCCGTTACTGCCGCCTGTGCAGGTGCATCTTCGGTTGCACTGGGCGTGTCAGCCATGGTTTGCGATTCAGGTTCAAGTTGGGATTGAGCTTCAGTCAATTGAGCTTCAGCTTCGGCCAATTGCGTTTTCTCAGCCTGTGCCGCCGCCTCTGCATCCGCCTGCGCTGCTGCGGCAATATCTTGCGGACTGGCTTTACGAAAACCGCCTGTCCGCAGCAGCTTCTCCCAATCCTCTCTTTTTAAGCCAATAGATAGCGCCAAATGATCGGATAAAGGGAATAATGGCTTGATACGGCCTATAGGCTTTTTTGTGCCTTTTTCAGTCTTTGCCGATTTAGCGGGCTTATGGCCGCCCTGCCGCGCATCATGGGCATCGCGCAAAATGCGCTCCGCCATATCAACCCGCAGCCAGCTATTGCCTGCACGGCGATAGCCCAGATAGCGCTGCGCCGCGCCTATATCAGCGGCTTTTTCTCCATTTCTTTCCCCACTTCTTTCTGGACTTTTGCCAGCATTCTGTTCGACATTCTGCTCAGCCATGGCCAACATTGCGGGAAGCCCCGCCATAGGGTCTTGCGGCAATGCACTTTTCTTATACCAGATGGCAAGCAGATGTTGCAGCCATTTGCGGGTGCGCTGATTATTAAGCGATGGTACAAACAGGTCTAGCGCGCCGATGCGCACATGGGCGCTGCGCAGGGTCTGACGCTCTTCATCATTAAGACCGCCCAGCAATTCATGGATCGCCGGGCCGCGCGCCACAACCCCGCCATTTTCAATCAACTGTGTTGCAATGGCCCGCATGGACGGGCTGGATTTTTCATCCTCAGACAATATTTGCAAGGCGCTCATGGTCTTTAGATCGCGCTCTTCGCTATTTTTAACCCATAAAGCGAGCCGCTGCGCAATCGCATCACGGTTTTGTTGGTCAAGGCTTTCCAGCGCACGATCCAGCACCACAATGGGGCTCAGCATTTTGCCGCCGCGCTGCCACCGCGCGATGATAATGCCCTGCCAGCATATGCCGCCCAGCACATCATCAGACAATGTGAACGCCTTATCCTCATCATCAACCAAAGCCTTGGCGCGCACTGCCAGCAAAGCGCCAATATGCCGCTCTGCCGCAGCCAGCAGCATTTTGCGGTCCGCCAGCTTGGCATCCGGCCCGACATGGAAATGGAAACCTTCCAGCCGCCCAATCGGTTCTCCGTCAACAGCCACGACATCATTGTCATCTATAGTGACCGGCAATAGCCCGCTATCTTGTGTCATGCGGCGCATAAGCAGGGATGCACGGCGGTCAACAAACCGTTCGGCAAGGGCAGAGTGCAAGGCATCAGACAGTTTTTCCTCAATATCTCGGGCGCGCTGGCCAAGTGCGGACCGGCCATCCAGCCAGTCAGGACGCTCGGCAATATAGGCCCAGTTGCGTATCGCCGCCAGCCGCCCGGACAATGTCCCGACATCGCCTTTGGCATTGTCAATTTCATCAAGTTTGCGGCGTGCATAATCATGGGG
>CAZAHS010000254.1:0-3243 GCA_964484855.1 uncultured Sphingomonadaceae bacterium
TCCTTCATCACTTGCGGAATATCTTTATAGGGCAGCCATTGGCCAAAGCTGGGGCCAAGCTGGACGATTTCGCTACCATCTGCAGCGCGCACCAAAATCATCTGGCCATTGGGGGAGGCTTTTAGCTCATCATATCCCGGCATATTGGAGGCCGCCGTCCAGACCGCAACACTCACTGTAATAATGCCAATTAATGCGGTTACCAAGCCGACACGGAACAGGCGCCAAAACCATCTGCCAATAAAAGAGCCTATGCCCTTAGACGTTTTCTTTGACGAACCCTTTTTGGATCGCTTTGCCATAATTACGAATTTCACCCTCAGCTCGGTCAATAGCCAAAGGCCGGACCGTTTATATATGCCTGCGCATCAATATGGTAAGACAATACGCACTTCCACGCATTAATAAAGCAGGCAATAGAGCCTAACCGCAAGCTGTCTTTATACGGCGTGAATGGGGACGCCGTGAATAGGGATATTGTGAATGGCTTTGGTGCGCAAAGCTATTGCCCAGCACAGCCATGGGACATTATTGATTGTTTCCGCTTAGTCTTCGCTGCGCTCTGCAAAAGTCAGCGATGCGCTGTTCATGCAATAACGCAGGCCAGTTGGCGCAGGACCATCAGGGAAAACATGGCCCAAATGCCCGCCGCAATTGGCGCAGGTTACCTCTGTTCGCACCATGCCCAATGTGACATCACGATGTTCGGATACAGCTTCGGCGCGGTCTGGCTGGGTAAAGCTGGGCCAGCCTGATCCGCTATCATATTTGTCTTCAGAATCGAACAAGGTCGCGTCACAGCCTGCGCAAAGATATAGGCCGTCGCCCTTAAAATCATTATAATTGCCACTAAATGGTCGCTCTGTGCCACCTTCGCGCAAGACATGATATTGCTCGGGCGACAATTCGGCCCGCCATTCGGCTTCGCTTTTGGCTATTTCTGACATGGCTATTATGTGGCGCGCGGCCGATATAATTTCAAGACAACATATTCATACGCTCCCGCACGTCTATCGGATCGCATATTTATCATGTCGCATTTCTAGAGCGCATTATGTCACAATTTGCGACAAATCTGCGCAATATGACACAAAAATGTCATTTTTTGTAATGCAGAAATTATGCCCTAAGATATTGAAATATATTGTATATGTGGCATAAATTCTGATATAAATTACAAAAAAATTACAATAGAATGACATTTTCACGTCTTATATATTTCATTTTAACGAAATTACTGTTACAACATTGTCATAGTCAAAAAGGAGATGATGATGAGAAACCCAATATTGGCCACAATGTGCGCCGCCGCTATTGCGATGACACCGGGTTTGGCCTCTGCACAGCAAGCGGATGTTGATGCTAATAGTGATTTTGTCGGTAATGTGAGCGGTCATGACGTGCTGCGCACGGCAAATCTGGATGCCGCAATTGACGCTCTTAAAGAAGAATGCCGCAAATCAGATAATGATCCTGCGCTGCTTATTAATTTGGGTCAGGCTTATGCCCGTGCCGGTGATTTTGTGCGGGCAGAGCAAAGCTTTTTAAAGGCGCATAATAGCCGCAAGCGCTATGATATTATGCTCGCTAATGGTGAGGTGATGAGCACCCGCGCCGCAGCGAAAGAGGCACTGACTTGGCTGGGCAATGTTCAGGCAGGCACCGTTATTGCCCGCAACTGATTCATTTTTGTTGACATTATTGAGCACCGGTCATGCAAATGGCCGGTGTTTTTTTGTCACTAAAAACGGAAAATCTGCAATATTTGGTTTTTCTGCAGAAAACCGAAATAAGATAATGCGCCTATATTAAGCGCGATCAATATAATGCTGGCCGCAAGCGCAAATGCCAGAAGCATTAGAAAATCGTTACAAAACCGCGTTTGCATAAGCAATCTTGCAATAAAATGACAAAAAGAAATTGCAGCATGAAATATTTTCGTAACGTCAAAGCCATTGAAACGTCACCAACATCGCAAATTTGTGTCATAGACCTTCATTAGAGGCCAGACCCGCAAGGCGAGGATAGCGGTAGATTCCATTTTCATATCGCCTGCACAAAGCTTTTGAACAACTGCTTTTGCGGAGTTTTTTATATGATGAATGTTAGGTTTCGTTCGCTATTGCTGGCCAGTGCAGCAGCCATGGCCGTAAGCGCATGCGGGGCAAATGATATTGCTTCACCCGGCTCTACTGTAGTGGTTGTCCCAGGTTCCCCGGAGGCACCGCCGCCACCGCCGCCGCCTCCGCCACCGCCACCAGCTACAGGAACACCGCCAGCGGATTGCCCTACAGGCAGCAATACTGCCAATGTTGGCACCATCACATTGGCGGATGGCACTGTTGCTCGCAATTGCCAGCTTTCCGGCGTTTTGACCGGCAATACGGTTTTGCCAAATACGCCGCTGACCATTTATTCGCTATCTGGCCGCGTTGATGTTGGTAGCGATGCCGGTACAGATGGCACGATTGCCAATCCTAACCCATCGGTTCTGACCATTGATCCAGGTGTTGTTCTTTTCGGCGCATCGGGCGCTGACTTCCTGCTGGTTAATCGCGGATCACAGATTTTCGCCAATGGCACAGCAACATCACCTATCGTCTTTACATCGCAAGATAATGTGACAGGCAATGCCGGCGCAGATTCTATTGGTGATTGGGGCGGTTTGGTTCTGCTTGGCCAAGCGCCGATTGCCGAATGTGCAGAGGGCGGCGCAAGCAACCCTGACCAAAACCGCACAGATTGTCAGGCACCGATTGAGGGCACATCTGGGGCATTTTTCGGCGGTAATGATCCATTGGATAATTCCGGTTCACTTAGCTTTGTTCAGGTGCGTTATCCCGGCTTTGCTATCTCTGCTGGTAATGAGCTGAACGGCATCACCTTAGGCGGCGTAGGCAGCGGAACAACATTTGAAAATGTTCAGGTGCATAACAGTTCTGATGACGGCATTGAATGGTTTGGCGGCAGCGTAAATGGCAAAAACCTTGCCCTGACCGGTAATGATGACGATTCTATCGATACCGATATTGGTTATCAGGGCTTTCTGCAATTCGTATTGGTGGCACAGCGCGCCAATGGCGGTGATAATGGTTGGGAATCAGATTCTGAAACCGGCGAAGACATTTTGCCGCGTCAATTCACCCAAATCGCTAACTTCACCTTTGTCGGCAATGGCGGCTCTGGCGATTTCGGCACACAGGTTCGCGGCGGCGCAGACATTTCGATGTTTAACGGCACCAT
>CAZAHS010000255.1:0-3242 GCA_964484855.1 uncultured Sphingomonadaceae bacterium
TAAAGGGCAATTTGCCGCAGGATGCGCTGATTATTTTTTTGTCGGCGCCCGCAACAGAAAGTTAAGCCGCGAAGAGGCAATGAGCTTACGCCTGTCCATCTGCCAGGCAAAACTCTCCACATTCGCAACGCGTTGGCCCAGCCGTGTAACCTGCCCAAGCGCGTAAGTGGTATGCTGACGGCCACCGCGCATAAAATCTATGGTGATGTTAACAGGTTTCATCTGGTCAGCGCGGCCAGCATCGGCCAGCACAACACGCAGCGCAGAAAAAGCCGCCATTTCCAGCAGGCCCGATAAAGCGCCGCCATGCACATAGCCGGGCCGACCCGTTACTTCCGGGCCGAAATCATAGCAAATTACCGGCAAATCATCCTCAAACCCATGTACCCGCATGCCCATATGATGCGCGAAAGGCGGCAATTGACTGGCAATAGCCTCAATATCCATATTCTTATCTACACCCTGCATGCTCATTTGCCTGTATCCATATTGATAAAAGTACCGGCCACATGAGCGATAGGATCATTTGGGTCACCATCATGCGCTATGCCGCGCACAAAGGCTATGGACCGTTTTATTTGATAGCATTCACCGCGGCCATATACCGTTTTTTCAGGGGCCGCCGCGCGCATATAATCAACACGCAAATCCAGCGTGACCTGTGGCCGAAACGTCCCCAGCCGTGCCCAGACGGATAGGCTGGTTGCATTGTCCATCATGCTGATGATCGGGCCAGATGCCAGAATGCCGGTATCTGTATCGCCAACCAATTCCTTACGCCATGGCAGCGCCAGCTCCACCCAGTCATCACCATGGTCATGATAGCCAAAACCAATATGCCCGCCATGCCCGTGGCTGGACATCATTTCTATCCACTTTTTCGGGTTAAAAACATGGTCTTCGGACATGGAGTAATGCCTTTCCAAAATGGCAATTTAAAACGCTGTTTGTCACTTTATGCCTGTTCATGAAAATGTCACTAACTTCATTCGCCAGTTGGGCACATGTGCATAATTATCGAACGGCAGATGCATGGGAATATGTAGCTGTACATGTGAAACAAACCTGAAGGAGCAAGGCATATGAAACTGGATGATATACCGGAACTTACTGAAAAAGTCGCCAATTTTGGAGCCATGGCGATGGATTCTGTCACTATGCTAGCAGGCGATGATCTGTGGCTTACCGTCGCCATTTATGTTTTTGAAGCGCAGGAATTGCCGCATATTATTTAGCGGCATAGATAGGTCGGCAGAACATGTACATTTCATCGCAATTGTCGGCCTATCGCGCTGAAACTGATAAACGGCGCTGCGCTGCAGAAGCGGGGATATCCGCGCAGGCTTGCTGGCAGGTGCATCCAATATGGTCGCAGCACAAAGCGCGTATTGACCGCGCAGTAAATATGCCAGCCATAGATGCTGCGCGGTATTTGCTACCGGTTTTAGAAGATGATCGGATTGCCCAGCATTTTCTGGATCATTTTGTTGATGTGATGCGCGGTGATATATTGGTTAATCTGCAATGCCCGTCATTGCTATCCGAACGCACGATTAGCATGATTGTGTTAAGCGCAGGGCCAATCACTATTTCGCTGGTTCTGGTGCGACAGATTGCGCAAAAAGGGCGTGAGCATATCAGTCTCTCTAATGGCGTTACGGCTTTGCGTCTTATTAATGGGGCAGATGCCTCTTTTTGCCTTTTTGAAGACAGCGGCGAGGAAAGCATTTCAAAGCTGCAAAGCGGCGAGTTTGGCAATCGCGTGATGACGGTTGATAATGCGCGGCAGGGATTGTCATTGCATGTCGATGGCCCCCCGGCTTTGTTTCTGCGCATTACTATAGACGACTATAACAGCCAGCTTTGCCAACGCTATTTTGAAAGCGAAACTGGCCAGTTAATGGGGCAAGCGGCAGGTGATAAGCGGTCAACGCGCCGATTGATGCTGTTATCCGCGCTGCGCAGCATGCAGTCTAAGCATCACGCAGACGCCATGCTGGCAGCAACATATGAGCCCATAGCGGCACTGCGCTGGCAGGCAATGCGCGAATGTCTGGCAACCGATATGGCTGCGGCCATGCCGCGTTTGGCCGATATGGCGCAATGTGATGATGACATAAATATACGCAGCTTGGCACAGCAGGTGCTGGCTATGTGCGAGGCAAAGGCGGCTTAGAAATATGGCTTTGGATGTACAATATAACTCCTGCGCCGCCATTTCTTTAGAAGAGGCGCTGGCAAAGCTTGATGCAATGTCCGTGGGGGTGAAGAACGATATGGAGCGGATGGACAGTGCATCGGTTCTGGCCGGGTTATATGCAAATCGCGATTTCTTGGCAGATGCTGCGGTGGATGCCCTAAAGCACAGTTATAAGGATGATGTGCAAGGCGTGCGCGAATATGGGCCGCAGGTCATCATGTTGGGCGAAGCCAGATCGGGTTGGTTTTTGCGCGCCAATATTTGGCCAGCGGAAAGTGACTATGCCGTACGGGCCAGCGGCAAGGATGCATTTTTCTATGGCTTGCCCCATGATCATAATTTTGATTTTCTTACCATTGGCTATCATGGGCCTGGTTATATCAGCGATTATTATGAGCAGGATTATGCCGCCATATCGGGTTATCCGGGCGAAGAAGCCGGATTGTCCTTTATTGAGCGCTCTGCTTTGTCAAAAGGGCGGATGCTCTATTATCGCAAACATGTGGATGTGCATTGCCAGCACCCGCCGGAGCAGCTTTCCATATCACTGAATTTAATGATGACTGCGCCAGAGCAATATTGGTTTGACCAGTGCCGTTATGACGTTGAGCGCAATGTCGTGGAGAATATTCTTTCCCAAGGCGCAAACGAGGCTTTGCTGCACATTGCTCTTGCGGCTGGCGCAGATAATGGGCGTGATTTGGTGATGGAGACATTATGGCATCACCCCGCTGATCGTATGCGCATGGCGGCGTTGCAGGCATTGACAGACAATAGCGCAAACCGATCAGAAAGACGCGCATTATTGGAGGAATGTATGCGTAGCGGCCATGTAGCTATTTCTGGTTATGCCCGTAATTTGGCCGACACAGACCATTAATTATATTTGTTGCACAAGGCCGTAAATTCCCCTTTTCGTAAGCCAGCGATACGCTATGCTCCATCACATGCGCATAAGCATATAGCCAAGGGCAGGGGCGATGATGGACGAGATGCTGGTCAACAATATTGCGGCGATTATTCAGCTTGCACTGGCGCCAGC
>CAZAHS010000256.1:0-3232 GCA_964484855.1 uncultured Sphingomonadaceae bacterium
ATAGTCTGGCGCAAAAACATGGTGAGCGCTTCAAGCCGCCAATGTCTTTCCGCGATAAGGCCGATAAAGGCGAGACTTTTTATAAAGCAGCGTAAGGCTTATTAAACTGGCTTCGCTCTGGGGCGGGGCCGGAACTTAGCAGAACGATAATCCCTCCCCCTTTTAAGGGGGAGGCAAGGTGGGGGTGCTCCCAAGCTAGGTGGGGGTGTGCTCCAGGCTATTATCACAGAGCGAACACCGCCCTTTAATCTTCTTGTTAAGCCGCCTTCAAATCATCATCGCTCAGCGCATCAGCCTGTTCATTCAGCGCTGATAATGGCGGCGCAATATCGCCAGCGGCAACAATGTGCGGGCCGCTTTTGGCCTGCCGCGCATCCAGCGCATTGGCAAAGCTGTGATTAACATCGCGGTGCTCTGCCTCATCGGCGCGCACGGCGATAATCACATCGCGCAGCCGCGCATCTTGCGGCAGGTTCCAATAATCAATTGCCAGCTTTGGCGCAGGCACATTGTCCTGCCGCCCAGCATCCACCTCGGCCAGATATTGGGTATAGCTAAACACCGCTTCTTCCTCAAAATAGCCGACAATGCGGTGGCTGGTGCGCGGGGCGAAGAGATACATCCAGAAATAGGCATTATAAAATATAAGCTGCACGGCGGCGATCAAAAACCGTTCAAACCGGCTGGGCTGCGCGATTTGGATGAAGGTCATCAAATGCATCCGCTCATTCTCCGCTTCATCAAGGAGCGTCTTGATCCAGCCCTGATCTTCGCGGATATGGCGCAGCGCTTTTAGATGCTGCAACAATCCGCCGACCATGCCGGGCACCGCCGCCACGGTTTCCAGCACAACGGCGCGGTGGCCATAGCGCTTGGCGAAAAAACTATCGGCAAAAAAGCGCAATGCCTTAACGAACAAAAGCGCAATGCGGTCGCTGCTGCCATGGGGCTGGTGATGGCATTCCAAAGGGCGTTCAAAAGGGTCAATATCGCGTTGCATGGCAAGGCTCCTCATATCTTTGATAATAGATATATAGTATCGCTTCCCTGCATATACTCTTAAAAAAGCTATTGCGTTTGTTGCAATTATCTCCCCCTATGGTGCGTAAAGAGTCATGAATATCTGTTCATCTTGCGCGGATTTTTTGGCGGGATAGGGGCCGGGGCAAAGGATGAGATCTTGCCCACTTCCCTTTTGGCCGCGCAGCCGATATTGACAATGCCATGTCACTCCCTTCCATCATCATATTGGACGATTTTCTGGCGGACCCTTATGCGGTGCGCAGGGCGGCGCTGGCGCTCAATTACAATCCGGCGAATAAGCGCGGCAATTATCCCGGCCTAACCTCTGACACTGCATTGGATGTGTCGCTGCTCAATGACAAGATTTCAGCAATATTGGGCATGCAGGTGGCGGGCGACCCCAACACATTGCACGGCCATTGCCGCATCACCAAAAAGACCGATAAGGGCGTGACCGGTGTGCATATTGATCCCTGCGATTATTCGGGCATATTATATTTAAGCGAGCCGCAGCATTGCAAAGGCGGCACCAGCTTTTTCCGCCATAAACCAACAGGGCTGGAGCGGATACCGACAGCGCCCATGGCGCTAACCAAATCGGGTTTCACTGATATTAATCAAGCGGTGGAGCAGACCGTTAATGCCGACACCAATAAGCCCGCGCGCTGGGAAAAGGTGATGACCGCGCCGATGCGGTTTAACCGGCTGATATTGTTTAGCCCATGGCTGTTCCATGATGCAGGGCCGGCTTTTGGCAAAACAGATGATGATGCGCGGCTGGTGCTGCTGATGTTTTTGAAGAAAAAGGGTGCAGCGTAATGCAGCAAGCCACAGATTTCCGCAGCGAATGCGATGCCATATATAAGCTGGTTGCGCCTTTGGATGGTAGTGCTTTGGCGCGGCCTAGCGCGTTTAAGCAGTGGAGCATAGACGGGATTTTGCGCCATTTGCATGTGTGGAATATCGCGGCCGATCTTTCGCTAACCGATGAAGCCGCGTTCAAAGCATTTTTTGCAAGCGCCGCCGGGGCTGTCTCCAAAGGCGGCATGAGCGCGTTTGAAGCGGATTATCTGGACGGTTTGGCGGGGCCAGAATTGGTGCAAAAATGGGCAGGCTTTTACCCCCAATTGGCCGATCATTTTGCCGATGCTGACCCTAAGCAGAGGGTTGCATGGGCAGGGCCGAGCATGAGCGCGCGCTCCTCCATCACGGCGCGGCTGATGGAAAGCTGGGCGCATGCACAGGCAATTTATGATATGCTGGGGCAAGTGCGGCGCAATGGCGATCATATTCAAAATATCGTCGTGCTGGGCGTCAATACATTTGGCTGGACCTATAAAAACCGCAAAATGGCGGTGCCTGATGCTATGCCGTTTCTTGAACTGACCGCGCCATCGGGGGCTATGTGGACCTATGGCGCACCAAGCACAGATGAGCGCATAACAGGCCGGATCAGCGGGCGGGCAGAAGAATTTTGCCAAGTGGTGACGCAGACGCGCAATATCGCCGATACGCAGCTAAAGGTAACTGGCGCTATAGCCAATCAATGGATGGCAATGGCGCAATGTTTTGCTGGCCCGCCGCATCATCCCCCTGCGCCCGGCACGCGGCGTATCGCGGATTAGATGGCGGAGCGCTTTTTGCGATTTCATAAAAGGAAAAAGTGACAAAGGCACAAAAGCGGGCGAGCATGATTTGGTGATGTGCTGCAAATATGCAGGCGTTTCGCGCTTTGGAAGCGATGTTATTCCTTCCGGCTTTGCCGGAAATATCTCTTTATTTTTCCCTTTTTTCCTTCTTGCCTTTTTCCTTTTATGAAACCCTTTTTGTGCACAAATCCGCAAATCACAGAATTGCACCACCATTTTGCATGATGATATTGTATCGCGCGCAATATTGCGGCACATGATATCCAAGTTTCAGAGCCAATAAGGAAATACCCCCATGCCCCAGCTTGTTCTTATCCGCCACGGCCAATCGCATTGGAATTTGGAAAACCGTTTTACCGGCTGGTGGGATGTTGATGTCACCGAAAAAGGCGCCGCAGAGGCCAAGGCGGCTGGCATTTTGATGCGCGAAAAGGGGCTGGAATTTGATCAATGCTATACATCGCTGCAAACCCGCGCGATCAAAACTTTGAATATGGCGCTGGAGGAGATGGACCGTTTATGGCTGCCGGTGGAGAAGGATTACCGGCTGAATGAGCGGC
>CAZAHS010000257.1:0-3231 GCA_964484855.1 uncultured Sphingomonadaceae bacterium
CTTCGCGGTACACAAACAGCACCATATCGGCATCTTGCTCAATCGAACCGGATTCACGCAGATCAGATAGCTGCGGCGTTTTGTCTTCACGCTGTTCAACCGCGCGGCTAAGCTGGGATAGTGCCAATACCGGCACTTGCAATTCTTTCGCCAGTGTTTTGAGGCCGCGGCTAATCTCCGAAATCTCGTTGACGCGGTTATCATTGGCGCGGCCTGTACCTTGCAGCAATTGCAGATAATCGACCACGATCAATCCAATGCCGTGCCGCCGTTTCAGCCGCCGCGCTCGGGTGCGCAATGCCGCGATGGTTAGGGCCGGTGTATCATCAATAAACAGCGGTAAATCCTGCAATTCCTGGCTGGCACGGCTGAGATTTTGAAATTCTTCACGGCTAATCTTACCCATGCGCAGGGCTTCGGATGATATACCCGATTCCTGCGCCAAAATACGTGTCGCAAGCTGATCCGCAGACATCTCTAGCGAGAAAAAGGCGGTTTTTGCGCCGACCCGTTGTTTTTCTTCTATGCCATCTTCTTCCTCACGCAGCCAACGCTGCGCTGCATTAAAGGCAAAGTTGGTGGCCAGCGCCGTTTTGCCCATGCCCGGACGCCCTGCAAGGATGAGCAAATCACTATTATGCAGGCCGCCAACCTTTTCATTAACGCTGTCAAGACCCGTGGTGACGCCGGACAAATGGCCGCCGGAATTAAACGCTTTTTGCGCCATCTCAACCGCAACCAAAGTGGCGCGGCCAAAATCAACGGCGCCGCTGCTATCTCCCTCGCCCTCCATGACGGAATATAGCGCAGCTTCCGCATTTTCCACTTGCGCTTTGGGGTCCACACTTTCGCTGGTGTCCATTGCCTCTGTTACCAAAGTGCGGCCAACGCTGATAAGCTGGCGCAGCAGGGCAAGATCATAAATTTGCTGGGCAAAATCGCGCGCACCAATCAATCCTGCGCTATCTGCTGTCAGCTTCGCCAAATAGCTGAGGCCACCAATATTTTGCAGCGTTTCATCGCTTTCAAAAAATGGTTTTAGCGTGACCGGCGTGACCACCAAATTACGGTCAAGCAGCTTCATAATCCGGTCATAGATGCGGCCATGCAGCGGTTCATAAAAATGCTCGGGCGTTAGCGGCATGCTAATATCTTCCGAAACACGGTTATCAATTAATATTGCACCCAAAAAGGCAATTTCCGCATCAATATTGTGCGGCAGGCTCTGTGCCTGTTCGCCATCATCTTTGGCGCTTGAAGAATCATTATCGGAAAAAAATGCTGTAGCCATATTTAAGTCTATGGGGCGATGCACGCGCACTGGCAACGGGCCATCTCTGGCCTTGCCATGTGGATAAGGCGCAAAACTATAACTTGACCTTTTTAGGCTTGCCCAAAACTGCGCGATAGGCAATGCGTTGTCTAAATGGCAAATCACCGCATCATACATATTGAACTGGACGAGCAGACTATTGTCTGGCGCAATGCCGATATTGAGCAGGAGCGCCGGATAGCCATATATGATCTGATCGAAGACAATAATTTTCAACCGCTTAGCGAGCGCTGCGCCGGATATGATGGCCCCTATTCGTTAACCCTTTCTGTTACAGAGGGCCGGTTGGTCATGCAGATCGGGCGTGAGGACAAAACGCCGCTAGAAACAATTATATTAGCGCTGGGCCGCTTTCGCCGCCCCATCCGTGATTATTTTGCCATATGTGACAGCTATTATCAGGCTATCCGTCAGGCCACATCACAAGAGATTGAAACCATTGATATGGCACGGCGCGGTGTCCACAATCAGGCGGCGGAATTGCTGGTTGAGCGGCTGGAAGGCAAGATCAATGTTGATTTTCCAACCGCGCGGCGGCTGTTCACGCTAATTTGTGTGCTGCATATTAAGGGCTGAATACGCTAATAATATAAAAATAAATCCGCGAATCGCAGATTGCGGCAGATACGAAAATGGTTAGGCAGGGGCATATTTTGGCGCAGCGCGGGGGCAGAAAATCAGGGATATTAACGGGCCTAATCGTGGTCATAATCGTGCTCGCCTTATTAGGCTGGGCAGCGTTTAGCATTTCACGAAGCTGGACCGCGCCGCGCGAGCAATATGCTTTGCAGGGTATCAATATCTCTGCGGAAGATGGAGAAATAAGCTGGCCCAGCATGGCCGCGCAAAATATCAATTTCGCATATATGCTGGCCACTCGCAGCTCCGATTATCGTGACCCGTCCTTTGCTGCGCATTTTAACGGCGCACAGGATGTAGAGATTGGCTTTGGCGCATTGCATCACTATAGCCTGTGCCGGCTAGCAACGGACCAGTCTGAAAATTTTGTGACCACTGTGCCGCGCCGCCCGGGCGTTATGCCGCCCGCCGTTTATCTGGCGTTTGAAGAGGGCTGCGATGACCGCCCTGCGCGTGAATTGGTGTTAAGTGAGCTGACAACATTTTTGAACCAGATAGAGGCACATAGCGGCAAGCGCGCTATAGTGCGCATGTCTGAGGAATTTGAAGAAACCTATCGCATAGGCGCAGATATTGGCCGCAACATCTGGCTGGAAGGCAATTTCTTTCCCCCTGACTATTCCGCTAAGCCATGGATTATGTGGTCGGACAATGACAGCTATATAATTGATGGCATAGAAGAGCCAGTTGAGCATGTTGTTATTCGCCAAGAACAGGAACAAGCTCAAAATCAGGTGCCAAATGGAGCAGAATAATGGCTGATATAGACCCTGAAAAATTGCTCGACATGGCCATGGCCGCTGCGCAAAAGGCCTATGCGCCCTATTCGCAATTTCATGTCGGTGCTGCCTTATTATTTGATGACGGCACTATTGTGACAGGCGCAAATTTTGAAAATGCCAGCTATGGTCTATCCCTCTGCGCAGAAACAGCGGCGATTGTTGATGCTAATCATCGCGGGCTACGTTCTGGATTATTGGCGATTGCTGTGCATGGCGGGCCAATTAAGAACAGCCATGTTTCGCCCAACCAACATGCCATTACACCGTGCGGGCGATGCCGCCAAATGATTAACGAAGTGGCGCAATTGGGCGATACTGACCCGATTATCTATTGCGGATATGATGGCGGTTATACACAGCATAGCCTTAGCGTGCTCTTGCCAGTGGCCTTTGGTCCGGCCAATCTCAACGACTAGGGTCAGGACCTATTAAATTCGCGGAGTGTGGTTTGAAGTGATTTGGCTTTATGCGAGGAAG
>CAZAHS010000258.1:0-3219 GCA_964484855.1 uncultured Sphingomonadaceae bacterium
CCTACTGATTAAAAGTCAGTTGCTCTACCGACTGAGCTAAGGGCCCGATGCCATAAGCACCAACGAAGCGCAGAATCACGGTGCGTGCGCGTCTTGGGAGCGCTTCAACTAGTCATGGGCGGGGCATTGGTCAACCATTTTGCTATGTTTTTTTGATGTATATCACGAATATGTTGTGCCCTCACGCTTTTACATCGCCAAAAGGCTGGCATTGCCCCCTGCTGCGGTGGTGTCGATAGAGACAGTGCGTTCTATCATGAAGCGGGTGGGGGCATTATGCGCGGACAGCATGGGGATGATTGACCCACTGCGTAGCATCAGGCGCGCTGCAAGGTCGCTGCGCGCTTCATTATCGCATATTATGCCCGCCAGATCGGCATTAAGCCAGTTTACCGGATCATCATGGCCTATATGGCTTATCAGCCCCTTGGTCGCGTCATTGCGGTCCAGTGCCTCGGCCAGCGCATCGACGCCGGTAAATATGCCCTTTTCTGCCAGCAGGATAAGCGCATTGCCCGTGATAAGGGTGAGCGCGGCCTGTTGTTGCAGCAGATAATCATCTTCTTCCGGTGCGCCGCCGGGAATGCATAAAATTGCGCCGCGCGGACAGAGGCGATAACGGTTTTTCTCTCCGGTTGGCCCGGGCAGAGGAATTTCGCGGCTGGTCAAGCTGAGTATGCCGGCCTGTACCTCGCCAATTATCTGGGCAAAGCGCGGGTGCAGGCTCGCAATATTTGCCGCTGCCTGGTCAATAATATTCAGCCGCTCCAATGGCGAGCTGCGCTCAACGGCTGCCTGTGCCGCTGCTACGCGCTTTGCAATAAGCGGGGTGGGCGGGGGCGGCGCAGTTATAGATGCGGTTTGCAGAGCCGGTTCATGCGGTATGTCGGCATGGCGGCTAAGGCGGTGAAGATAAAGCGGGCCGCCCGCTTTGGGGCCAGTGCCGGAAAGTCCTTCACCGCCAAAGGGCTGAACGCCGACAATCGCGCCAATCTGGTTGCGATTAACATAAAGATTACCAACCTTGGCGCGGCTGACAATATGTTCAACGCGCGCATCAATGCGTGTGTGCAGGCCCATTGTAAGGCCGAAACCAAGCGCATTAATCGCGGTCACAATATCGTCCAGCGCATCGGCTGAAAAACGCAACACATGCAATACAGGCCCAAAAATCTCTTGCTCAACATCGCTAATATGGTTGATGGCGATGGCGGTGGGCGTCACAAAATAGCCGTCGGACAGATTGTCAGGCACAGTTGCTGTGCCAATTATCTTAAACCGGCTGGCCATATCGGCGCAATATTGTGTGATTTTTGTCTGTGAAGCAGCGTCAATAACCGGGCCGACATCAGTGGCGGCATTTGCTGGGTCGCCTATGACCAGCTCTGCCATAGCGCCGCGCAGCATAGTGTTGAAATTATCGGCAATATCATCCTGCACACAGATGATGCGGCAGGCAGAGCAACGCTGACCCGCGCTTTGAAAGGCAGAGGCGATGACGTCTTTAACCGCTTGTTCCAGCAAGGCCGTGGAATCAACAATCATGGCGTTAATACCGCCGGTTTCTGCGATAAGCGGCACCAGACCGCGGCCCGTCTCGCCCAGACTGGCCGCAATGCGCTTGGCGGTGGCGGTCGATCCGGTAAAGCACACTCCGTCAATCTGCGGATGGCTGGTGAGCGCTGAACCAAGTGCTGCGCCGTCCCCTATGAGCAGTTGCAAGGCGTCCTGCGGAATACCCGCCTGATGTACCAATTTGGTGGCGGCGGCAGAGATTAGCGGGGTTTGTTCCGCAGGCTTGGCGATGACTGTGTTGCCAACAGCCAATGACGCCGTGATTTGCCCCAAAAAGATGGCCAGCGGAAAATTCCATGGGGATATGCAGGCGACGGTTCCCAAAGGATTGCGCGAGGCAACAGAGGGTGCCTGTGCCTGCACGGCATAATAGCGGCAAAAATCAACCGCTTCACGAATTTCGGCTATGGCATCATTCAGCCCTTTGCCAGCCTCACGCACGCAAAGCTCCACCAACATGGCGGTTTCAGCCTCCAAAATATCGGCCAAGCGGTCAAGACAAGCGGCGCGTTCAGCGGCGGGCATTGCGGGCCATGATGATGCATTGGCGGCCTTTATGGCGTCCGCGATAATGGCAGGCTGGGCGCGAATTTCGGTGCCGACTTTATCATCATGCTGCGCGGGGTTGAGGATGGCGCGTTCCTCGCCGGTTGGCGCGGTTCCGGCCACCATGCTGGCGGCCTGCCATTTGCCTTGTGCGCTGCCATAGCCTTCATAACGGGCATGCTGGTCGCTTTGGCTAATATCATCGCCCTTGGCAATTTTGCGGCTTTCGCCAAAGCCACTGGCCGCAATGCCATCATTAAAACCATCCGGCCCCAGAAAATCGCCATTCAAATGGTCAATAGGGGCGGGGATGCGCGGATTAGAGGCGTCTTCATTGCTGAGTATCTTGGCAATGGGATCGCTGACAATTTCCTCTGTCGGTACGTCAAGGTCCATAAGCTGATTAACGAAAGAGCTGTTCGCGCCATTTTCCAGCAATCTGCGCACCAGATAGGGCAGCAAATCGCGGTGATTGCCAACGGGCGCATAAATGCGGGTCGGCACCCCATATTGGGCGCCCAGCGCTGCATGCAGCCGCTCACCCATGCCATGCAGCCGCTGAAATTCATAACCCGGGGAATTGCTGCGCTGCTTGAGGGTGTTTTCTTCTGCTCTATCGCTGCGCTGCTTGAGGGTGTTTTCTTCTGCTCTATCGCTGCGCTGCTTGAGGGCGTTTTCTTCCGCTCTATCGCTGCGCTGCTTGAGAGCGGTGTCACCGGATGCGCCAGCATCCGCAAGCGCGACTGCGCGCCGGTCGTCAGACCGCCCCTCGGAGGCCCTTGGCCGTGAGAGAGAAGAATCTTCTCGCCCTATCGCTTCGCTGCTTGAGGGGGTTTTTATCTGCCCTATCGCTTCGCTGCTTGAGGGCGGTGCTAAATCCATCTGCGCTATAGCACAAACACTATGCGCATTATGTGTCGCAAATTGCGGATAAATGGCATCGCGTGCGTCTAGCAGGGCGCGGGCGCAGGCCAGATAGCTAAGGTCTGTATTTTCTTTGCGGGTAAACACCGGATAGCTTTCCAGCCCCATTTCCTGGGCGCGTTTAATCTCGCTATCCCAATAGGCGCCTTTGACCAGCCGCACCGAAATGCGCCG
>CAZAHS010000259.1:0-3191 GCA_964484855.1 uncultured Sphingomonadaceae bacterium
GGCCCTGTCAGCAAGAAAGAACGCGCGATCATTCGCTCAATATCGCCTGTTGAAGGCAAATATGATGAGGAAATAGACCGCGAGTCCGCGGAAGAAATATTGCTGCAAAAAGCCACTGATGCTGTAGAAACCGCCGAAGAAGTCGCGGAAAAAGGCGAAAAAGAAGTGGGTAAGCGCTCGCGCAAAAGCACATCTATGTGGAGCAAGGCCATGAAGCGTGCCGGACGCGCAGCGGCTGGTTCTGCGGCAGGTGCCGCAGCGGCGGCTGTTTTGGGCAAAAAGTCACGTGCCAATCCGGCCCGCACAGCGGCAACATCCGCGCTCGGCTCTATTGCCACAGATATGGCTGGCCCCGTGGTCGGCCGCTTTGTGCGCAATCTGATCGGCGGATTGATGCGGTGATATGACCGATAATGCCGCGCCTGATATCGCTATAGAAAAGCAAGGCAATGCAGGTCTGGTGGCAGATCAAAAGCGCTATTCCGCTGTTGCCATGGCGCTGCATTGGCTGATTGCTGCGGCCTTGGCTTTTCAAATGGGATTGGGCGGCGGCTTAGAAGATTTAACGCCGCAAACGGGGCTATTTGCCGCTGCGCAATTGCACAAATCTATCGGCATTTCCATCTTGCTGCTTTCGCTGCTGCGGCTGGGCTGGCGCTGGTATAAGCCGCCGCCTGCCGCCCTCCCCGATAGTAGGGTGAATCACTGGCTGGCCCATATGGTGCATATCGGCCTTTACGCCTTTATGATTGGCGCGCCTTTGAGCGGCTGGCTGCTCGTATCATCATCAAAGCTGGGCATAGACACCTATATTTTCAGCACGCTTTACTGGCCGCATATCCCCTTTGTCGGCGATTTGGAAGCGTCCACAAAAGCCGCGCTTAACGGCATTGCGGGACAAGCGCATCATTATCTGGGTTGGATGGGTCTGGCGCTGTTTGTGCTGCATATTATTGGCGCACTGCGGCATCAATTTATCAAGGACGAACCCTTATTGGCGCGGATATGGCCGGGCGTTTGGGGCGCGCGGAAAATTGCGGGCAGCGCAGTGATTATCGGCGCATTCGCAGTGATGTTCACGCTCTCGGGCCTAGCGCAAGGTCTATATGGCGGCGGCGGTGCGGGCGGTGATGGAGCAGAAGAAACTACCGAAAGAGCAGTTATAACAAGCGAAAAAAGCGAAGATGGGTATACCGCTATAGAGCCTAAAAACATCCCTATCATTGATGTAGATCTGGCAGAAGATGCGGAGGCTATTGGCGAAGACTTGAAGGACGCTGAAAACACCGCTGATGCGGCGGATGGCGATAGCACTGCACAGGCTGCCGAGCCAGAAGCCGTCGCTGCGCCGCAAGCCGCAATCGCTTATGATTGGAAAGTAACCAGCGCGCCGCCTATCCGCTTTTCCTTTGACTGGAATGGCGAAGCTGTAAGCGGCACATTTTCTGACTGGAATGCCGATATTCGCTTTGGGCCAGAAGCGCTGGACCAATCGCGTATTGCGGTCACTATCAACCTTACCTCCGCCAATACTGGCAATGGCCAGATTGATGACGCCCTGCCCGGCGCGGACTTTTTCGCCGCTGCTGCAAACCCGACTGCGCGTTTTGTGGCCAGCGATATTCGCTCCCTTGGCGGCGATAATTATGAAGCGCGGGGCAATTTAACGCTCAAAGGGATAAACAAGCCGCTTACCCTGCGCTTCACCCTTGCCATAAATGCAGATGTCGCCACAGCAAAGGGCAGCACAGCCATTAACCGAAGCGCATATAATGTCGCAATAGGCAGCTATGGCGATATATCGCCCAATGTTAAGGTCAATTTTACACTGGCTGCAAAGCGCTAGACAGGCCGCAGCCGCGCCGGAAACAGAGTCTCCAGCGCGGCAATGTGGTTGTCTATCTATGCTCAGCCAAAATTCATTTTGCAGGCACAGATTTTGTTGCCATCAGGGTCACGGAAATAGGCGCCGTAAAAGACATTTTCCAAACGCCAATCCGGTGCGCCTTCATCGCTGCCGCCAGCGGCAATGGCTTTTTCATAAAGCGCATCAACCTCTTCCGTTGTTTCAAAGCGCAGCGCGACCATCACGCCATTGCCAACGCTGGCAGGCTTCTCATCATAAGGCAGGCCAACCACCAGCATAGGCTCATCTGCACTTTTGCCAAAAAACTGGCCGCCACGCGGGGTTTTGAACAATGGCTTTACTTCGCTGCCTTCAAACAGCTTGGCATAAAAGGCGATGCCCTCTTCCAAATTATTGGTGCCGACCATGGTATATGCGATCATAGGGATAGCCTTTCGTTAAAAGATATATTGGCGGCGAATCATCCGCCGCATCTGGTGCCTATATAATGCGCGGATCAGGATTTGCATTCGCCGATGCGTTTTGCCGATGTCTTGGCGGTGATAACAACATCGCCTTGCTCCGGGCTGGTCGTTGCCATAGTCATATCCATGGTATAGCTTTCATCGGTAAAACTGCCTTTGGCCGTGACCTTGCCGCCATCGCCATCGGCGCTAGCGCAGTTCATGGCCAGATCAATTTTGCCGCCAGACAGTGAATAGCGTTCATATTCACATTGCTGGCCATCCTGAATCAGAAAAAACTCTTCGCGCGGGTCTTTTGCTTCTTCCGGCGTCATGCAGCGTTTTTCAGTAAATTTCTGGCCGCGCATGGATTCTATAGTGGGTATAATAAACTTCTTCTGTTCTGGCGGCAATTTCGACTCATCAAAAGTGATATCCACAAACTCTGTCGTTTTTTCATATTGCCCGGGGTTAAATTCCGCTTTTTTAACCTCGCCAGCCGCTTCTTCGGCGCTGATTTTGCCATCGCCATCAGTATCGGCATTATCGCCTGATCCTGAACAAGATACCAAAGCCAGCGCCATGAAAGCCGGACCATATAGGGAAAAACGCACTTCTGTCTCCTCGTCTTCCATGCCGATAACAATGCACGGAACCATATTTTTGCATATTTTGCAGCAAACATTAAAGCAATGCCATAAGCGTGCAAGCCGTTGCGATCAATTGCGCAAATGATTGCAGATTGCCGCATCAATTGCCATATCCACGGACATGGCAGAACTGATTATCAGACGCGGGCTGGATGAACCCGATACCAGCGGCGATTTTACCCCGCATAAGCCCGCCCGCCCGGAAAAAACCGATGGCGGCAAAGCCTTTAA
>CAZAHS010000260.1:0-3121 GCA_964484855.1 uncultured Sphingomonadaceae bacterium
GCGCAAAAGTGCCCATGGCGCGGCCCTCTTCATAGGCATCTTCGAGCCCATCAAGGAACATATGATCATAGGTCGTATCATGGCCGATACGCGCGCCGCTGCGGTGTTTTTTCAGCAAATATGGCGCATTGGTCATGCTTTCCATGCCGCCCGCGATTAGCATATCCGCCGAACCGACAGCCAGCGCCTCACTGCCCATAATCACCGTCTGCATGCCTGATCCGCATACTTTATTGACCGTGGTGGCCTGCACAGATTTGGGCAGACCGGCCTTTAGCGCGGCCTGGCGGGCAGGGGCCTGACCCAGACCTGCGGGCAGCACACAGCCCATATAGATGCGCTCAATATCGCCGCCCTCTGCACCGGCGCGATCAACCGCAGCCTTAACCGCAGCCGCGCCCAATTCGGTGGCGCTGACATCTGAAAATACACCCTGCATACCGCCCATTGGCGTGCGGGCATAAGAGACAATCACAATCGGGTCATTCTCGTTAAAATGGGGCATATTTTTATCCTTATGGTTCATGTAGCCAATCATGGCGCGTTTCATGATTTCACAATTAGCCATTTCCTATCGCTATTTCAAAGGAAAGTGACGGCATTGCACTTGTTATTTTTATGGGAAATAATATTACAAAAGTGTAAGAAGCCCATAATAAGCCGATACATTATATAGGAGCAGCCGCGATGAGCATGTCTATCGATTTCGATTTCCAATTGGGCGAAATGGCGGACCAGATTCGCGACACGGTGCAGCGCTATGCCGCTGACAAAATTGCGCCTTTGGCCGCGAAAATTGACGCGGATGACTGGTTCCCCAAAGAGGAATTATGGACCGGCATGGGCGAACTGGGCCTGCATGGCATCACGGTATCAGAGGAAGACGGCGGACTGGGCCTTGGCTATTTGGAGCATGTCGTGGCGGTGGAAGAAGTCTCTCGCGCCAGTGCATCCATTGGCCTGTCTTACGGGGCGCATTCCAATTTGTGCATTAACCAAATTGCCCGTTGGGGCAATGCGGCGCAAAAAGCAAAATATCTGCCCGGCCTGATTTCTGGCGCGCATGTCGGTTCACTGGCCATGTCAGAGGCAGGCGCTGGCAGTGATGTTGTCTCTATGAAACTGAAAGCCGACGCCTTGCCCGAGAGCAAGGGGGGCGGCTATGTGCTGAACGGCACCAAATTCTGGATCACCAATGCGCCCTATGCCGATGTTTTGGTGGTCTATGCCAAGACAGACATGGCCGCAGGGTCACGCGGCATTACAGCCTTTTTAATCGAAAAAGATATGCCGGGCTTTTCCATCGGGCAAAAGATTGACAAAATGGGCATGCGGGGATCGCCAACGGCGGAACTGGTGTTTAACGATTGCGAAGTGCCGGACGCCAATGTCATGGGGCCGGTGGGCGGCGGTGTTGGCGTGTTGATGAGCGGCCTTGATTATGAGCGCGTGGTGCTTGCGGGTCTGCAACTCGGCGTCATGCAGGCCTGTTTAGACTGCGTCATCCCCTTTGTGCGCGAACGCAAACAATTTGGCCAAGCGATTGGCTCTTTCCAGCTTATTCAGGCCAAGGTCGCGGATATGTATGTCGCACTTAATTCGGCGCGCGCTTATGTTTACGCGGTGGCGAAAAGCTGTGACGCAGGCAAAACCACCCGCTTTGATGCAGCAGGCGCAATACTGCTGGCATCAGAAAGCGCCTTCAAGGTTGCAGGTGAGGCTATTCAGGCATTGGGCGGGGCAGGCTATACCAAAGACTGGCCGGTAGAACGCTATATGCGCGATGCCAAGCTGCTGGATATCGGTGCAGGAACGAATGAGATAAGACGGATGCTAATCGGCCGCGAATTGATCGGGGCGGAGTGAGCACTTCCTTCACCTCGACCGTCATCCTGAACGTGTTCCAAGTCCCGCAGATATTTGTCATCCTGAACTTGTTTCAGGATAATAACAGGCCGGGCGCTATGTTGCAATTTATCCTGAAACAAGTTCAGGATGACGGATGACGGATGAAAGATGACAGATGGCGTTGGGGGTAAGGGAACGGTTTAAGATGACAAAGTGAGTTTAGGATGACGAACAAAAAACACGCTTAGGACTAAGAAAATAAGCCATAAGACGAAAGCAGACTATAAGATGACCGCACCAACACTCCCATCACAAATTGACACGCAATCAGAGGTTTACCGCGCACAATCAGCGCACAATATTGCGCTTAAAGATGAATTGTGGACCAAAGTGGCCGAGGCTGCAAAGGGCGGTAGTGAAAAGTCGCGTGAGCGCCATGTGTCGCGCGGCAAATTGCTGCCGCGTGAGCGGGTGGAGCGTTTGCTTGATCCTGGTTCGCCTTTTCTGGAAATCGGCCAGCTTTGCGCCAATGGTCTTTACGGCAAAGATGATATTCCGGGCGCTGGCCTGATTTGCGGGATTGGCCGCGTTTCGGGGCGGCAGGTTATGATTGTGTGCAATGATGCCACGGTGAAGGGCGGCACCTATTACCCGATGACGGTGAAAAAGCATTTGCGCGCGCAAGAAATTGCCGAGCAAAACCATCTGCCGTGCATTTATCTGGTGGATAGCGGGGGCGCTAACCTACCCCACCAAGATGAGGTGTTCCCCGACCGCGACCATTTTGGGCGGATATTCTTTAATCAGGCCAATATGTCGGCCAAGCAAATCCCGCAAATCGCCTGTGTTATGGGAAGCTGCACCGCAGGCGGGGCCTATGTGCCGGCCATGTCCGATGAAAGCATTATTGTGCGCGGCCAAGGCACGATATTTCTGGGCGGCCCGCCGCTGGTTAAGGCCGCAACGGGCGAGGAAATTAGCGCCGAAGATTTAGGCGGCGGCGATCTGCATGGCCGTAAATCGGGCGTGGTCGATCATGTCGCGGAAAATGACGAGCATGCGCTGACCATCGTGCGCGATATTGTTTCAACCCTGCCTCCACAACAGTCAGCCCTCGGCTTGTCGAAAGATGCCTCGAATGGCGGACTGAATTTTCAGGAGCCTCGCCCCCCCAAATATGCAGCCGAAGAGATTTACGGCATATTGCCCGATGATGTGCGCGCGCCCTATGATGTGAAAGAGATCATAGCGCGGTTGGTCGATGGCAGCGAAT
>CAZAHS010000261.1:0-3091 GCA_964484855.1 uncultured Sphingomonadaceae bacterium
CGTGAAGCGCGCCGCGCCTTGCCATAGCTTTGCCGCGCTGTCAAAAGCGCATTCACTCTAATTGCCATAATGACTATCTATCGGAAACATAATGTCTGCATCAAATAGCCCTGCTGTGCCGCGCCGCTTTGGCTTATCGTCAGCGTTAAAGGGCGCGATTACTGTGCCGGGGGATAAGTCCATCTCGCACCGCTCCATCATGTTTTCTGCGCTCGCCGTGGGGCAGAGCCGAATTTCCGGCTTGTTGGAAGGAGAGGATGTGCTGGCCACTATTGCCGCTATGCGGGCCATGGGCGCGCATATTCAGCGCGATGATTCGCAAAATGGCGATTGGCTGGTTAATGGCGTTGGCATTGGCGGCTTGTTGCAACCATCTGGCGCGCTGGACATGGGCAATAGCGGCACCTCTACACGGCTGCTAATGGGGCTGGTGGCTGCCCATGATATTTCCGCCACCTTTATCGGTGATGCCTCTTTGTCGGGCCGTCCCATGGGGCGAGTGACACGGCCATTGTCGCAAATGGGCGCAGAGTTTCACTCTCAGGGCGGTGATGAACGCCTGCCAATAATGCTGCGCGGTGCATGCCCAGCGGTGCCGATACGCTATCGCCTTCCGGTTGCATCGGCGCAGGTAAAGTCGGCAGTGCTGCTTGCCGGATTAAACACACCGGGCATGACCACTGTCATTGAACCGGTGCCAACGCGCGACCATAGTGAGCGGATGCTGCGCAGCTTTGGCGCTGAGCTTATTACTGAAAGCGATGCTGATGGCGCATTGGTGCATGAATTGCGCGGCGAGGCGGATTTCACCCCGCAAGATATTATCGTGCCCGGCGATATTTCATCGGCGGCTTTTTTCATTGTCGCGGCTCTAATTATTCCCGGCTCAGACCTCATTATCCATAATGTTGGCATGAACCCCACGCGTACTGGTCTTGTAACGGCCCTGCGTGCCATGGGCGGCGATATAACAGAGCTGAACCCGCGTGAAGTGGGCGGCGAACCTGTTGCCGATTTGCAGGTCCGGCATTCGGCGCTGTCTGCCATTGATCTTGACCCCGCGCTCGCGCCATCCATGATTGATGAATGCCCAATATTCTTTATCGCCGCCGCAATGGCCAAAGGCACAACGCGCACCAGCGGGCTAGAGGAATTGCGGGTTAAGGAATCTGATCGGCTGGGCATTATGGCCAAGGGCTTGCAGCAAATCGGTGTGGAAATTGAAGAAACGCCGGACGGACTTATCATACAGGGCCGCGATGGTGCACCCTTTGCGCCCGATGCTATGCCGACCATCGCCAGCGCGCTGGACCACCGCATTGCGATGAGCTTTGCCATTGCTGGATCTATGAGCAAGACCGAAATAGAGATTGACGATGTACGGCCTATCGCCACCAGCTTCCCGGTATTTGAACAGCTTTTGCATGATGCCGCGCTATGATTATTGCGGTTGATGGACCTTCCGCTTCGGGCAAAGGCACGATTGCGCGGGCTTTGGCGCAGGAATTTGGCCTGCCCTATCTTGATACCGGCTTGCTTTACCGCGCCGTGGGCTATGCGGCCGCGCGCGGTTGCGGCGACCCTGATATAGAGAGCGATGCGCTGGCTGCCTGTGATTTTGATGATGCATTATTTGATCTGCCGGAACTGCGCAGTGAAGTAACAGGCGGTTTGGCCAGCCGTGTCTCTGTGCATCCGGCAGTGCGTCAGGCTTTGCTGGAGCGGCAATTGGCATTTAAGAACCAGCCGGGCGGCGCGGTGCTGGACGGGCGCGATATTGGCACGGTGATAGCGCCAGAGGCTGATGCAAAGCTGTTTATCACTGCTTCTGCAGAAGCACGCGCGACGCGGCGATTTAATGAAATGAAGAGCAAGGGCGAGCAGCCCAGTTTTGACAATATGCTGGCCGATATCATCAAACGCGACGCGCGTGACAGCAACCGCGCCACTGCGCCGCTAAAACCCGCGCAAGATGCGGACTTGCTAGATACATCAGAAATGACTATAGCCGCCGCCGTTCGACAGGCGATTATGCTTGTCAGGAACAGGATAGAAGGCCGCTAACGGCCCAGCCACCTGAATTAGGCATTGTGATAGCGATGAGGGACCGGCATACCGGCCCGCATTTTGCGACATATATGCATGTTCAGATGGTATATCGTGCTTCTGGCTATAACGTCTTGAGAATGCTGTCTTTTACATGAGGTAGAGGCGGCAGTTTGGGCCAAGACCAGCGGAACCAACCGCTTGGCCGGAAAAAGCAGTTATTAAGGAACATTTATGGCCTCATCGGCAAATCCAACCCGCGATGATTTCGCGGCAATGCTTAACGAATCACTAGGTGGCGAAGATCAGGACTTTGAAGGTCGTGTGGTCAAAGGCACTGTAACCGGCATCGAAAATGACAAGGCTGTCATCGATGTGGGTCTAAAATCCGAAGGCCGCGTTTCCTTGCGTGAGTTCGCTGCGCCCGGTCAGAAGGCCGATCTGAAAATCGGTGACGAAGTTGAAGTCTATGTTGACCGCGTTGAAAATGCCGATGGCGAAGCCATGCTGTCACGCGACCGTGCCCGCCGTGAAGCGGCTTGGGACCGTCTTGAAAATGAATTTGGCGAAGGCAAGCGCGTTGAAGGCGTTATTTATGGCCGCGTAAAAGGCGGCTTTACTGTTGACCTTGATGGCGCAGTTGCTTTCTTGCCCGGCAGTCAGGTTGATATTCGCCCCGTACGCGATGTTCAGCCTTTGATGGATATTCCTCAGCCTTTCCAGATTTTGAAAATGGACCGTCGCCGCGGCAATATTGTTGTATCGCGCCGCGCCGTATTGGAAGAGACACGCGCAGAACAGCGTTCGGGTCTGATCCAGAACCTTACCGAAAATCAGGTTATTGAAGGTGTTGTGAAAAACATCACTGATTATGGCGCATTTGTTGATCTGGGCGGCATTGATGGCCTGCTGCATGTCACCGATATGAGCTATAAGCGCATCAATCACCCTAATGAAGTGATTAACATTGGCGATACCGTCAAAGTACAAATCATCCGCATCAACCAGGATACACAGCGTATTTCTCTGGGCATGAAGCAGCTGG
>CAZAHS010000262.1:0-3081 GCA_964484855.1 uncultured Sphingomonadaceae bacterium
AATTGCGCCGATCATAAGTGCATTAATACGAATTTTGGTCCGCGCTTCGGCAATATGGTTTTCCGCTGATCGTTCAAAACTAATCAATAGCGCAATGCCGATCCCGATTTCACCGCCGCCAATAATCGCAGCTATAACAGTTCTTGCCGTTGGGTCATCAAGCCCCACGTTATAAAATAAGGTGAATATCTCTGGGTAAAGAGCCGTTAGCGCGCCCAATAATATCAGGCCAATACCTGCCAGACGGTTAAACAAAACCATCAGCGCCAGTCCAAAAAGCCGGTTTCGTGGCAATAGTCCGCCATGCGGCGCAGCGCAGCACGGTCAATTTCTGGCGCACATATGCCGGCCTTTTCGCGCAAAATATCGCTGGCAAATAAAGGTGTACGCAAGAAATAATCGAAAAATTGCGCGCCAACCTTGCGATGCACCATCGCCTGCCGCCGGTCCAATGTTGCGGGATCATAATCATCCGGGTTTACAATCTGCGCAGCCGACGCGCCGGGATATTCCGCCACCAATGCCAGCATGTCAGACAGCGGATAAGGCTTGGCGGCCACCAAATGCACGGCATCACCAGCAAATATATTCATGTCCTCAGCCATTGCAGACAGGCCGGCAATCACATGACAAATGGGCACCAACGCAAATGCTGCGCCATGCGCTGCTGGTACTTTACCAAGCAATGGCGAACCAAATAGGCGAAAAAGATTATAAAAATCATCCTGCCGGGGAATAGAGCCGTCCTTAAGCTGGCCCGTTATGATACTGGGCCGGGCAATTGCAGCAGTCAGGCCACCGCGCATCGCGGCCATGACCCGCATTTCCGCCTGCGCCTTTGAACGTTCATAACCATTGGTAAAATTGCGCGACAGATCCGCTGGAATTTCCGCCACTGGCCCATCGGCTTGCCCGCAAACATATGCGGTTGAAACATGCAGCAAAGCCGCATCCAGCGCTTTGGCAATCGCAATAGCCGCCTCTGCCCCGCCTATATTGATGCTGGCATAGACCTCTGGCGATGCAGCAAAATCGGTGGTTGCCGCGCAGTGAATGACCAGATCAATAGAATCTGGCAGCGCGTCCATACCCCATAGCGGCAGCGCTATATCCCCTTGCAGCGCGGTCACATCATCAATGCGATTGCGGCCATTAAGATCGAGTATCTGGCGGCCCATGCCGCGCACCAATGCATAAAGCTGATGCCCATCATCCAACAGACGCCCGGCCAATGCGCCGCCCACCAGACCGGTTGCACCGCTGAGCAAAATACGCACTATATTATAATCCTTGGGGCCGCTTCACCGCGCGGTTAGCAACAGCTTGCCGGTTCCGGCTCGCCCCCATCCATCACGCCATCATAAGGCAAACCGCCGCCGCACCCTTCAAACACGCCATAATGGGTGGAAAAATCACCGATAAAGTCAAAATGCTTGGCAAAACGCGTATCGGCCAGCATTTTCCAGCTATTGCCGCAAATCGGAAAGACTTTACCGCGCTCAATCATATGGCCTTTATCCAGCGCGAAAACCCGCTCTTCGGCTTCCACCGTGCCTTTATAGATCACAGCCTGACCATAATCTTCGCATTCCGGCTCTAACCCGTCCAATTTGAACAAGCGATATGTGGCAGAGAAGAATTTGATACCGTCCAGCATTTCCGCGACTTTTGCATCGCCAATGCCCAAAGGACGGTCTTTCACCAAGCGCGGGTCAGCAAAGCCGGCCTGTTTTGCCAAATGCAAGAAATCACCCCAATACAACGCGCCGGACAGACATTCACCGTGCAAAATCGGGTCTTCGAGCAATTCCGCCGGAACGCGCCGATCAGAATAGACATCGGAGAAATACATTTCCCCGCCATTTTTTAGCAGCCGGAACGCATCAGCAAAAACCTTGGCCTTATCCGCCACCAAGTTGATAACGCAATTGGAGACAATCACGTCAAAACTGCCCGGTTCCAGATCAAGCTCGTCCAGCTTTTCAATATCGCCTTCGATGAACAATGTGTTGGGCTTGGCATAACCAAAGCGCTCAGCATGCCAGTCATGATGCGCATTGGCCACGGCCAGCTGCTCCGGCGTAGTGTCAACGCCCACTACCTGACCATGCTCGCCCACAAGCTGCGCCAGTATATAGGCGTCCTGCCCCGAGCCGGAACCCAGATCCAATATGCGCGCGCCCTCAACCACCTGCGGCGCGATAAGGCCGCAGCCATAATAGCGCGATTTAACGTCCTCATGCACATTGGATAATGCTTTTATAACCGCTTTGGGCGGGCGCTCTGCGGTTACACAGGCATCGGTTTTCAGATCGGATGATCCGCCCAAAACCTGACCATAATATTCGCGGCTATTTTCAATATTCATGGGGTAAAGACCTTTAAAATTCTGTGATTCGCTTAACTAACCTTTTCATGTTACATGCTGGCTACAGACGCTGCGGACAAGCAGAATATTTTATCATCGCGTAACCCGTAACACTCTGACAACGAAGTCCTTAGCATGAAACACACACATGATATTATCGTATTGGGCGCTGGCTCAGCTGGATTAACAGCAGCAGGCGGCTGCGCTATGTTGGGGCTAAATGCTGCATTGGTAGAGCGCGGTGAAATGGGCGGCGATTGCCTAAACACTGGCTGCGTGCCATCCAAAGCCATTATTGCCGCAGCCCACCGCGCCCATGATATGCGCAGTGCAGGCAAATTCGGCATCCAAAGCGTTGAGCCGAAAGTCGATTTTAAGGCAGTTCACGACCATATTCACGCCGCCATTGCCACCATCGCGCCGGAAGACAGCCAAGAGCGTTTTGAGGAAATGGGCGTTGATGTGATCCGCGGCAGCGCCAGCTTTACCGGCCCCAAATCGCTCAATGTCGCGCTGCATGATGGCAGCAACAAAGAGATTAGCGCCCCGCGCATCGTCATCGCCACGGGCAGCCGCGCCTTTGTGCCGCCCATGGAGGGCATTGCCGATGTGCCCTATATGACGAACGAAAATATCTGGGACTTAACCGAATTACCGCAGCATCTTATCGTGCTGGGCGGCGGGCCTATTGGCATGGAAATGGCGCAAAGTTT
>CAZAHS010000263.1:0-3071 GCA_964484855.1 uncultured Sphingomonadaceae bacterium
ATGATCGAAATGAAAAGCTGTTCTGCGCTATTGCTGTTTGGCGCGACCGGTGATTTGGCGCGGCGCAAATTGCTGCCCTCGCTATATGCTTTGCATGAGGATGGTTTGATTAACGAGCATCTGCGCATTATCGGCACTGCACGCAGCGATATGGATGATGCAGGTTACCGTGATATGGCGCGCGAGGCATTGGCTGAATTTCTACCTGAAGACCGGCAAAATGAAGAGGCTTTAGACGGTTTTCTGGACAGGTTGGGTTATCAGGCACTTGATGCCTCCACGCTGGACGGATTTCAGGCATTGGCCGACAAATTGGGTGATGTCTCTGAAGGTCTAGCGATTTTTCTTTCAACGGCGCCGTTTTTGTTTGAGCCGACAATTAAAGGTCTGCAAAGCGCAGGGTTGACCGGCAGCCAGGTGCGGATTGGTTTGGAAAAACCACTGGGCAATGATCTGGAAACATCGGCGGCGATCAATGATGCTGTGGCCAGTGTGTTTTCAGAAAGCCAGATTTTCCGCATCGACCATTATCTGGGTAAAGAGACAGTGCAGAACCTCATGGCGCTGCGCTTTGCCAATATGATGTTTGAGCCATTATGGAATGCGCAAGGCATTGACCATGTTCAGATAACGGTATCTGAAACGGTTGGGCTGGAAGGGCGGCACGGCTTTTATGATGATACTGGCGCGCTGCGTGACATGGTGCAAAACCACATGTTGCAGCTTGTTGCGCTCACCGCAATGGAGCCGCCGGCCAATTTGGATGCGGCCTCTGTACGTGATGAAAAGGTCAAGGTACTGCGCTCTTTGCGCCCAGTCGATAAATCGGAAATGGTGCGCGGCCAATATGGCGGCGGAGCGATAAGCGGCAAAAGCGTTGAAGGCTATGCCGATGATTTTGGCAAAAGCAGCGACACCGAAACCTATGTTGCCATTAAGGCGCATATTGATAATTGGCGCTGGCAAGGTGTGCCATTTTATTTGCGTACCGGCAAAAGACTGGCCGAGCGGCGCAGTGAAATTGTTATCCAGTTTAAAAATGTGCCGCACAATATTTTCTCTGCACGCGATGGCAAGCTCAACGCCAACCGCTTGGTTATACGCCTGCAACCAGAGGAATATGTGCGTTTGCAGGTCATGGCCAAGCAGCCGGGCATGGACCGTGATGGCGTGGTGCTGCGCGAGGTGCCGCTGGATCTGTCACTGACTCAGGCCTTTGCCAAGGCGCGGCGACGTATCGCTTATGAGCGGCTGCTGCTGGATCTAATTGACGGTGACCCGACGCTGTTTGTCCGCCGTGACGAGGTAGAGGCGCAGTGGCGTTGGATTGATGATATTCGCGCCAATTGGGCGGATGCAGCAGAAGCGCCAAAAAGCTATAGCTCTGGCAGTTGGGGGCCAAATGCCAGTATCGCCCTAACCGAACGTGACGGGGTAAGCTGGAATGAATGACCGCGTAAAATTTGCGCCAGCGGCTGATAATGGTTCGGTCGCAGATTTTGTAGAAGATTTTGTAATCCAGCCCGGCGCGAAGACAATTTGCGTGCCGGGCGGCAGTACGCCCTTTCCGATTTTTGATGCTTTGGGGGAGCGCGATCTGGATTGGGGCGGCGTTACTTTGCTGCCCAATGATGACCGCGTGGTGCCCATGGACCATGCGGCCAGCAATGTTGGGCGGCTGACCCAAGCCTTGGGCAATAGCGGCGCGACGATAACGGCTTTAGAAGAAGGCATGGCGGCCCCTATTTTTGATCTGGTCTGGCTGGGCATGGGGGCGGATGGGCATATTGCCTCGCTCTTTCCCAATACGGACCCCCAAATGGATGCGCCATCAAAGGTTATCCGCCTGACCCCGGACCCTTTGCCGCCAGAAGCGCCGTTTGATAGGCTAAGCTGGACAATGCCCGCACTGGTGAACACAAAGGCGATGATGCTGGTGATTAAAGGCGCGGAAAAACGCGCCGTGCTGGACGATGCTTTGGCGGGCAAAAATGATCTGCCCATTGCGCGCCTGCTAAGCGCTATAACATGCCCGATGACAATATTTTGGAGCAAAACATGACCCTGCATCCTGTAATCGAAGCAGTGACCCAGCGGATTATTGAACGGTCAAAGCCTGGCCGCGCTGCCTATTTGGAGATGATTGCCCGCGCGCGTGATGAAGGCGTGCATCGGCCAAACCTTTCCTGCGGCAATTTGGCGCATGGCTTTGCGGCCAGCGGCGATGACAAGCCCAATATTCGCGGCGGCAAGTCGATGAATATCGGTATTGTGACAGCTTATAATGATATGCTCTCCGCGCATCAGCCTTATGGGCGCTACCCCGAACAGATAAAGATTTTTGCGCGGGAAAAAGGCGCGACTGCACAGGTTGCAGGCGGCGTTCCGGCCATGTGTGACGGGGTGACACAGGGGCAGCCGGGCATGGAGCTATCGCTATTCAGCCGCGATGTTATCGCTATGGCGACAACTATCGGTTTAAGTCATGGCATGTTTGAAGGCGCGGTTTTGCTGGGCATTTGTGATAAGATTGTACCGGGCCTGCTGATCGGGGCGCTGCGCTTTGGCCATTTGCCGACAATCCTTATTCCTGCTGGGCCAATGCCATCGGGCCTTGCCAATAAAGAGAAAATCCGTGTGCGCCAGCTTTATGCGCAGGGCAAGGTGGGGCGTGAGGAATTGCTGGAGGCTGAGAGCGCCAGCTATCATGGCGCGGGCACATGCACATTTTTCGGCACTGCCAATTCCAACCAGATGATGATGGAGATGATGGGCCTGCATATGCCGGGGGCCAGCTTTACCAATCCGGGCCAAAAATTGCGTCAGGAGCTGACCCGCTCGGCGGTACACCGCGTTACGCAAATTGGCTGGATGGATGGTGGCACGAGCGCTAACAGCGAAGAGGATTATCGACCGCTTGGCCATTGCATTGATGAAAAGGCGATTGTGAATGCGGTTGTCGGCTTGCTGGCCACGGGCGGCTCAACCAACCATGTCATCCATATCCCGGCCATTGCGCGCGCGGCGGGCATTATTATTGATTGGGATGATATGGACGCGCTTTCAAAAGT
>CAZAHS010000264.1:0-3056 GCA_964484855.1 uncultured Sphingomonadaceae bacterium
TCGCGGAAAGACATTGGCGGCTTGAAGCGCTCACCATGTTTTTGCGCCAGACTATCGGCAATGCGGACAAAATTATCGACGCCCATTGTGTCGATATGGCTCATTGGTCCGCCGGTCCATGGCGCAAAGCCCCAGCCGAATATTGCGCCCAAATCAGCGCTTTGCGGGTCGCTGACCACCTCTTCATGATAGCATTGGGCGGTGGCAATAAGCTGGATGAACATCAGCCGCTGCTGCACTTCCTCAACGCTAGGCTGAATTTCGGCCAGCGGGAAATGCTCGGTAATGCCTTTCCATAGGCCTTTTTTCGTGCCCTTATCATCATAATCATAAAAGCCCGCGCCAAAGCGGCGGCCCGAACGGCCCAATTTATTGACCATCAGTTCAAATAATTCTTCATTGCCTGACGGGGTATAGTCATCGCCAAGCTCTTCCTTGGTCGATTGCATGACATCATAGCCCAGTTTTAGCGTGGTTTCATCCACCACCGCCAGCGGCCCAATCGGCATACCCATATGCACAGCGGCATTTTCGATCAGCGCCATAGACACGCCCTCGGCGATCATCAGCATGGCCTCTCCGGCATAAGGCGGGAAAACGCGGTTGGTGTAAAAGCCGCGCACATCCTTTACCACAATCGGCGTTTTGCGGATTTTTACGTTATAATCGAGCGCAACGGCAAGCGCTTTATCGCCGCTTTGTTCGCCCGGAATAATCTCCAGCAATGGCATTTTCTCAACGGGTGAGAAAAAGTGCATGCCGATAAATTGGTCAGGCCGCGATGAATTTTTCGCCAGACCGGTGATCGGCAGGGTGGAGGTGTTGGAGGCGAAAATCACATCCGGGCCGATAACAGCCTCGGTCTTTTTAATCACATCGGCTTTGACGTCAGGACGCTCAAAAACCGCTTCGATAATCAGATCAACATCTTTCAGATCATCATAATTGTCGGTCGGCGTGATGCGCGCCATCAGGGCATCGGCCTTTTCCTGAGTCATCTTGCCGCGCTTGACCGCTTTATCGACAATCTTCTGGCTATAGGTAACGGCTTTTTGCGCATCCTCCAGCGTGCGGTCCAGCACAACCACATCCATGCCGCCCTTTACGGTCACATGGGTGATGCCCGATCCCATCAGGCCGCCGCCCAGCACACCGACTTTTTTCAGTTCCGATTTCGGCACACCTTCAGGACGCGCCGCGCCTTTTTCCGCTGCTTGCTTATTCACAAACAAAGTGCGGATCATATTCTTTGCATTGGGGCCAGAGAGCAATTTGGTGAAATATTTGGACTCGACCCGCAGCGCGGTATCAATCGGCAGCATAGAGCCTTCATACAGGCATGATAATATCGCCTGAATGGCCGGATAATTGCCCTTGCTCTGGCGCAGCGCCATGGTCGACGCGCCCATATAAAGCGGCACCGAGCGCGGATCCATCGACCCTGCACCGCCGGGGAATTTATAGCCCTTTTTGTCCCATGGCGCAGCGGCTTTGGGGTTGGCTTTTACCCAGTCTTTCGCCTTCGCCACCACTGCATCAGCGGGGGCCAGCTCATGCACCACGCCCTGCGCCAATGCGGCCTGCGGGTTGGATGGTTTGCCCGACATAATCATCATGCCCGCACCTTGCAGGCCAATGAGCCGCGGCAAACGCTGTGTGCCGCCACCACCGGGCAACAGGCCAACCTGACTTTCCGGCAGGCCAAGCTGAATTTTCGGATGGTCAGCGCAGACACGGTAATGACAGGCCAAGGCCAGCTCCAACCCGCCGCCCAGCGCCAGCCCGTTAATCGCGCAGGCCACCGGCTTGGCATAGGCCGCGCCCTTGACCAGATCCTTATTAGTGTTGCCGCCGGTTTCCATCTTGCGCAGCGTGGCATTGAGCGCCCACGCGCTTTCAAAGGCTTCGGCCATGGTGCTGGCCTTGCTGGAACCCAGCATATTCAGGTCCGCACCTGCCAAAAAGCCCGATGCTTTGCCCGATGTAATCACCAGACCTTTTACTGCGTCATTGGCGATAAATTCGTCGATGAATTTCGGGAATTCCGCCATCAGATCGCCATTCCATACATTCATGGATTGGCCGGGCAGATCAATGGTCATCAGCGCGATGCCGTCTGCGTCAATATCAATGCTAAAACTTTTATAGGTCATAATCTTAATTCCAAATTCTCAAAACCCGTTCATGCTGAGCTTGTCGAAGCATTGCGCTTTTGCGGAAGAGGGTCCGCAGCCCTTCGACAGGCTCAGGGCGAACGGTTAAATGCGGGGCGCAGTCCGTTCAAACGCGCTCGATAATCGTCGCGATGCCCATGCCGCCGCCAATGCACAAAGTGGTCAGCGCGGTGGATTTGCCCGTCCGCTCCAGCTCGTCCAGCACGGTGCCCAGCACCATAGCGCCGGTTGCGCCCAGCGGATGGCCCATGGCAATCGCGCCGCCATTGACGTTAATCTCGCTATGATCGACATTCAGCGCATCCATAAAGCGCAATACAACGGCGGCAAAAGCCTCGTTCAGCTCCCACAGATCAATATCGCTGGCGCTCATGCCCGCACGGTCCAGCGCTTTTTGCGCGGCAAATTCGGGGCCAGTGAGCATGATGGTCGGCTCTGAACCAATTGCGGCCATAGACACGATGCGCGCGCGCGGCTTGATACCGAATTTCTCTGCTGCGCCTTTATTGCCGATCAATACGGCTGCTGAACCATCCACTATGCCCGAGCTATTGCCCGCATGATGAACATGGTTGATCTTCTCAACATCAGGATGCTTCAAAATCGCGACATCGTTAAAGCCCGGCATCTGCTCGCCCATCATCTGGAAAGCGGGGTTCAATGCGCCGAGGGATTGCATATCGGTTTCAGGACGCATCAGCTCGTCATGGTCCAGAATAACCTCACCAATCACATCACGGATCGGCAATATGGATTTGGCAAATCGCCCCTCATCCCACGCCATTTTCGCGCGCTTCTGGCTCTCTACCGCATAGGCATCAACATCATCGCGGCTATAGCCATATTTTGATGCGATCAGATCAGCAGAAATGCCCTGCGGCA
>CAZAHS010000265.1:0-3039 GCA_964484855.1 uncultured Sphingomonadaceae bacterium
CCGCTAAAATCCTCTGCCCGTGCATGGTTTATGCTGACCATGTTTGGCGCGCATGATGTTGCGATTTTGGATGGCGGCATTGCCAAATGGAAGGCGGAAGGCCGCCCGATTGAGCAAGGCAAGACGCAGCTACGCCACCGCCATTTCACTGTATGGCAGGATGATAAAAACCTGCGTACCAAGGCCAATTTGCTGGCCAATTTGCATGGTAAGGACGAGCAAGTGCTTGATGCGCGCCCGGCGGCGCGTTTTTCTGGTGCAGAAGAAGATCCACGTAATGGCATAGATGCGGGCCATATCCCCGGCTCTATCAACATTCCGCATTCCAGCCTGTTCAATGCCGATGGCACATGGAAGTCGGTTGATGAATTGAAAGCCACTTTTGCTGATGCCGGTGTCGATCTGGATAAGCCAGTGGTGACCACCTGTGGTTCGGGCATGACAGCAACTGTTTTGATCTTTGCATTGCATTTGATCGGCAAATCAGACGCTGCGCTTTATGATGGTAGCTGGGCCGAATGGGGCGCGGACGCAGACGCGCCAAAAATCTGCGCCTAATATAGCCTTTGCCGTTGCGACCGCGCTTGTCCGCCGGTGTTTTTCTGATATGAAAAACGCCAAAATGCAGGCAGTGTTTTTCTGATATGAAAAACGCCAAGTCACAGGCAGTGTTTTTCTGATATGAAAAACACTAAAATACAGGCTTAGCGCTAACGGACGGGTATATTGGCTGATTCAGACATAGTAAAAAATAGCGGCCTCGCAACGCGTATAGTGAATGCCGGGCGGCGCAAGGCGTGGACTGGGCAGGTGGTCAATGCCCCTGTTTGGCGCGCCAGCACGCATCTTTATGATAGTTGCGCCGATTTGCAAGCTGGCCCCAAAACCAATGAAGATGGCCGCTTTTTCTATGGGCGGCGCGGTTCGCCTACCCAATGGTCGCTGGCTGATGCGCTGACATCTATGGAGCCGGGCGCTTATGGCACCATGCTTTACCCTTCCGGCGTTGCCGCGATTGCAGGGTCATTATTGGCGGTTTTGAAGCCCGGCGATGTCTTGCTGATGAGCGATAATAGCTATGACCCTAGCCGTTCCATGGCGGATAATTTGCTGAAAAATATAGGCGTGGAAACCCGCTATTTTGACCCGATGGCGGGCAGCGACATTGCCGATCTTATTTGCGAAAAAACGCGCGGTATTTGGCTGGAAACACCGGGCAGCCTGACCTTTGAAGTTGCTGATATTCCCGCCATTTGCGCAGCGGCCAAAGCCAAAAACCCCAATATCGTCACCATGCTGGACAATACATGGGCAACATCGCATTTTTATACCGCGCTGGAAAAGGGCGTGGACATTGTGATGAATGCCTGCACCAAATATATTGTCGGCCATAGCGATGTTATGATGGGCGCGGCCACTGCGGGTGAGAAATATTATCGCCGTCTGCGCCGCACTGCGCAGCAGCTTGGCCATGTCGTCTCGCCCGATGATGCCTATCTGGCGTCGCGCGGACTGCGCACATTGGATGTGCGGCTGAAACAGCATCAAGCCAGCGCGCTGACCATAGCCAAATGGTTGTCCGATCAGCCGCAAATTGCCCGCGTGCTGCACCCTGCCTTGCCGTCCTGTCCGGGCCATGAAATTTGGCAGCGTGATTTTACCGGTTCATCCGGCCTGTTCTCCTTCATCATGAAGGGCGGGACAATAGAAGCGCGCAATGCGCTGGTTGATGCGCTGAAGCTGTTTGGTATTGGCTATAGCTGGGGCGGCTTTGAAAGCCTCGCCCTGCCTGCCGACCCTGCCCCCAATCGCAGCGTAACGCAATGGCCGCGTGCGGGGGATAATCCTGATGACCGGCATTTGGTACGGCTTAATATCGGGCTGGAAGACCCCGATGATCTGATCGCCGATCTTGCCAAAGGGTTGGAAGCGTTTAAGTTGGCCCTATGATTGCCAATTATATCGCAAAATTTCAGGAGTTATTGGGCGAAACCCCACGCCAATTACAATATACAGAGGCCGGCATTGCCGCTGGCCTGACCATCTTGATTATTACCATTGGCTGGGCAATTAGCCGCTCCCTAGGACCAAGACTTGCCGCATTATGGGAAGCACGCGCGGGCCATGAAAGCGAGATTGCCCGAACGCGCATCCGCGATATGGTGCGCAGAACAATAGAATGCTGCCTCGTCGCCATATTGCTGTTCATCCATGATTGGACGTTGATTGCCACTGTTATACTCAGCCTAACCCTGGCGATTAGCGGCGGGCTTTTAACCAATGATTTTATTCGCGGCATAAAATTGCCAAATTGGTTGGGCACAGCATTGGGCTTGCTGGTCTTTTTCTCCATCGCCACCAGCTTTATTGATGGCATTGCCGGCCTTACCACCGCGATGGACCGTGTTGGCTTTAACGCAGGTGAGCGGCGCATATCTCTGCTCTCTATAGTGACAATATTGGTCACATTCTCCATTCTTGTCGGTGTGGTTCGTCTGGTGAGCCGCGTCATCACTCACAGCATTAACAATACCAGCAGTTTTGATGCAGGGCAGAAACTGCTTATCCAGAAAATTGCCACCATCGTGCTGGTCATCGCCGCGTTTTTCATCGGCATGGATTTGCTGGGCATTGATTTAACGGCGCTCAGCTTTTTCTCTGGTGCTTTTGGTTTGGCGGTTGGTTTTGGCTTGCAGAAAACAATTGGTAATCTGTTCGCAGGCATCATCCTGCTGATGGACCGCTCTATAAAACCGGGTGACATTATCGTGGTGGGGGATAGCTTTGGCTGGGTTAACAAAATCGGCGTTCGCGCGGTTTCTGTGCTGACCCGTGATGGCAAAGAACATCTTATCCCGAATGAGGATTTGATGACCAAAGAGGTCGAAAACTGGTCCTATTCCTCCAATGATGTGCGCATGAAAATCCCCATCGGGGTCAGCTATAATAGCGATATGCGGCTGGTGCAGAAATTGCTGTATAAAGCGGTTGAGGAAAGCCCCCGCGTGCTGCGCAACCCTGCGCCCAAAGTGTGGATGC
>CAZAHS010000266.1:0-2983 GCA_964484855.1 uncultured Sphingomonadaceae bacterium
AGCATTTGTTCTGGTTCTTTGGTCACCCTGAAGTGTACATCATGATCTTGCCCGGCTTTGGTATGATTAGTCACATTGTTGCGACATTCTCCAAAAAACCTGTCTTTGGCTATTTGGGTATGGCTTACGCCATGGTTGCTATTGGCGTAGTCGGCTTTGTGGTTTGGGCGCACCATATGTTCACTGTCGGCCTGACCGTGAATATGAAAATCTATTTCACAGCAGCCACTATGGTGATCGCGGTGCCAACGGGCATTAAGATTTTCAGCTGGATCGCAACTATGTGGGGCGGAACCTTAAGCTTTAAAACACCAATGGTCTGGGCGCTTGGTTTCATCTTCATGTTTACTGTAGGCGGTGTAACTGGTGTTGTTTTGGCCAATGGCGGTGTGGATGATAATTTGCACGATACCTATTATGTTGTGGCGCACTTCCACTATGTGCTTTCGCTAGGCGCGGTCTTCTCCATCTTTGCGGGTTTCTATTATTGGTTCCCAAAAATGAGTGGTCGTCATTATAGTGAACTTCTTGGCCATCTGCACTTTTGGGTGTTCTTTATTGGCGTGAACATCGTGTTCTTCCCGCAGCACTTCCTTGGTGTACAGGGTATGCCGCGCCGTTATCCGGACTATCCAGAGCAGTTTGAATATTGGAACCAAGTTTCAACAGCAGGCTATGCTATTATGGCGGCTGGTATGCTGATATTCTTTGTCAATATTGGCTATGCTTTGTTGGCTGGTCGCCGCGCAGAAGGTAATTATTGGGGTGAAGGCGCAACGACGCTGGAATGGACATTGTCCAGCCCGCCGCCTTTCCACCAGTTTGAAACCTTGCCCACTATTAAATAACTGCAGGCAATATGGGCTGGCCTGAATAGCAAATATCCGGGTTTCGTGGGCGATATGCTGGCGAAGCCCGGATTGTAAGTTGAAAGGCGCCGCTTTTGCATGGCGCATCAGGGCAAAAGCCCAAATGGAATGATAATGACGCAAATCGTTGCACAAAATGATACCGATCAGGATATCGCCATGGCGGACTATGCCGTGGTTGCGGATTGGCGTGATTTCTTGGCTCTGACCAAACCGGGCGTTTTGCGACTGGTGGTGTTTACAGGGCTTGCGGGATTGCTGGCCGCGCCGGGCAGTATCAACCCGATCATTGGCTTCACTGCTATATTATGTATTACATTGGCTGCTGCAGGTGCTGCGACACTCAACCAATGGTATGAGGCTGATATTGACGGCGTGATGAAGCGCACCGCACAGCGTCCATTGCCATCGGGCCGTATGAACCGTACGTCCGCGCTGCATTTTGGCATTGGCCTTTCCGCGCTCTCTGTCTTTATGATGGGTGTTGCGGTTAATTGGTTGGCTGCAGGGATATTGGCGTTCTCAATATTCTTTTATGCCGTTATTTACACCATGTGGCTGAAACCCAATACACCCCATAATATTGTTATTGGCGGCGCAGCGGGTGCTTTTCCGCCGGTTATCGGTTGGGCAGCAGTGACTGGCGATGTGACCGCATTGCCGATTATCCTGTTCGCCATCATCTTTATCTGGACCCCGCCGCATTTCTGGGCGCTCGCTCTGTTTGTCGAAGCGGATTATAGTAAGGCAGGCATTCCTATGCTGCCCGTGACTAATGGTAAGGCTGAAACCCGCAAGCAGATGCTGGGTTATTCGGTCCTGCTGCTGTTGGTCACATTGTCACCTTGGATTTTGGGGCTTACTGGCGCACTTTATGGGTTGTTCGCGGCCGGCTTATCATCCTATTTCCTAATTCTTGCGGCCCAAGTGTATAATGCCGCCGAAGATGACGCGAAAAAGATGCGTTATGAGAAGAAGCTTTTTGCCTATTCCATAATCTATCTTTTTGTCATTTTCGGTGTGTTGGTTGCCGATCGTATTTTGCTGGGCGGTGTGTAATGGTGCAGCGTGCAAAGCGGCAGAGCGACATTAAGGGCGATAAATCAACTGTGATTGATGTTGTTCAAACCGAACCAGAATCTGCGGACATTGTGGGAGAGGGCGTGCCGACGGGTCAGCATCTCAGCCGCGACGATTCTGCAAAGGTGCTGAAGGCGCAGCGTGCGCGCGCTAATTTGATGGCAATTGGCCTGCTTTGCTTATGCGTGCTGTTCTTTATGATTACCATTGTCAAAATAGGACTATGGGGATGAGCAGCGCAGCGATCTCTGATAATATTCAGCGGCGTAATCTGCGTTCAGCCATAATGGGCTTTGCGTTGGTTGCCGGTATGGTTGCGCTGGGTTTTGCTGCTGTGCCGCTTTATAATTTATTTTGCCGCGTTACCGGCTTTGGCGGCACCCCGCAAATCGTTGATACCAACACTGCCGATAATGTGGTTTTGGGCAGCAAAAGCGTAACCATCCGCTTTGATGCCAATATTGATTCTGCACTTCCATGGGCATTTCAGCCAGAGCAAGTGACCGATAAAATGACCATCGGCACACGCGATATGGCTATCTATACTGCAGAAAATCTGACCGATGAACCCATTACCGGGCGCGCCGGATATAATGTTACACCGGTTCAGGCGGGCAAATATTTTAACAAGGTCCAATGTTTTTGCTTCACCGAGCAGACATTGCAGCCTGGCGAAAAAGTACGCATGCCCGTTCTCTATTATGTCGATCCTGCTATATTAGAGGATGAGGACACCAAAAATATTCAAGAAATCACTTTGAGTTACACATTTTACCGGGTGGACCCGGAAGATGTGGACGGCTAATAATATTATATAATGGCTGCCTGAAAGGGCAATTGGGGAAATACACAATGTCTGGTCCAAAAAATCACGATTATCATATATTGCCGCCAAGCGCGTGGCCGCTTATTGGCTCTCTAACCGCCGGTATTATGGCGATGGGCGGCATAATGTGGATGAATGCACCTGTGCTTGGTGAATATGGCGCTTGGGTTTTCTATGCCGGTCTGGCCGGTGTAATCTTCACATTTTA
>CAZAHS010000267.1:0-2974 GCA_964484855.1 uncultured Sphingomonadaceae bacterium
GTTGCATGGACGCGCAATAGCCGCCTTGTGCGCGGGCTGGATTATTACCGCCACACCGCCTTTGAATTTGTGACCGACCGGCTGGGCGCACAAGGCACAGTGCTGGGCGGCGGGCGCTATGATGGCCTGATTGAAAATATGGGCGGCCCCGCAACACCGGCAGTTGGCTGGGCCGCAGGGATTGAGCGGCTGGCCATGTTGGTGGAGCAGGAGCTGGTCCCCATTTTGGATGTGGCCGTGGTGGCTGAAAACCGCGAACGTGAGGCCGAGGCAATGGCTTTGGTATCGCAGTTTCGCCGCGGCGGCATTTCGGCAGAGATATTCGCTTCTGGAAGCCCCAAAAAACGCTATAATCGCGCGGTCAAAGCTGCGCCGCGCTTCATTGCCTCTCTCGACATTCGTGATGGCGCAAACACAGAAGGCCTAAGTGCGCAAGGTGATGAGAATGACGCAAAAATCACTGCACTTTTTGAAGAAGGCAGTTGGCGCAAAGACTAGGCGCACAGTCCCAATTTTTTAGCCCAATTTTTTAGCCCAGTTTTTTGCCCTAATTTTTTGCTCTAATTTTTTGCAACCTCGCCCTTTTTCGTCACTCTGAACTTGTTTCAGGGTCCATTTAACCGCAAAGATGACGAAATTAGGACACTGCACCAAGTTAAAATATATTTAGCATAACGAAAGTTATAAATAACGCGATGACAACCACCACCCCGCAAATATCCACGGAACGCATCGCCCAGATTGAGGCGCGCTATGCCGAGCTGGAGGCCAAAATGGCATCCGGCACGCTGGATGGTGATACTTTTGTTGCGGTGTCAAAAGAATATGCAGAGGTTGAACCGGTTGCCAAGGCGGCGGCCAATGTGCGGCGGCTACGCGCCGAAATGGATGTGCTGCAAGGGCTGATTAAAGAAAGCGATCAAGACGCCGAAATAAAGGCCATGGCCGAAGAGGAGCTGGCCGAACTACAAGAACAATTGCCGCAAGCCGAACATAATCTGGCCATTCAATTGCTGCCCAAAGACAGCGCCGATGACCGCCCAGCGATGCTGGAAATCCGCGCAGGCACAGGCGGCGATGAAGCGGCTTTGTTCGCGGGCGATCTGTTCCGCATGTATGAGCGTTTTGCCGCTGAGCAAGGCTGGCGCATCGAATTGATTAGCGCCAATGCCGCCGATCAAGGCGGGTTTAAGGAAGTGGTGGCCAACATCACGGGCAATGGCGTTTTTGCCAAGCTAAAATTTGAAAGCGGTGTCCACCGTGTTCAGCGCGTACCAGTGACAGAAAGCGGCGGGCGCATCCACACATCGGCGGCCACCGTTGCCGTGCTGCCCGAGCCGGAAGATGTCGATATCGACATTCAGGATATTGATCTGAAAATTGATGTTTACCGTGCCTCTGGCGCGGGCGGTCAGCATGTGAACACCACCGACAGCGCGGTGCGCATTACGCATATTCCCACAGGCACCGTGGTGACGCAGCAGGATGAGAAATCCCAGCATAAAAACAAAGCCAAGGCGATGAAAATTCTGCGCGCGCGTATCTATGAACAGGAACGCCTGCGCATTGCCGAGGAAGAGGCCGGTGCGCGCAAATCCATGGTGGGTTCAGGCGACCGGTCAGAGCGCATCCGCACCTATAATTTCCCGCAAGGGCGCGTGACCGATCACCGCATCAACCTCACTCTGCACCGCTTGACCGAGATATTGGAAGGCGCAGGGCTGGTTGAACTTACTGATGCGCTAATTGCCGAGGATCAGGCAGAGCGCCTTGCCAATTTGGCCAATGGCTAACATCGCGCGCACATTATTTAATGCGGCCGAGCAGTTACATGCTGTCAGCGATACGCCGCGCCTTGATGCCGAGCTGTTAATGGCGCATGCTCTGGATATGCAGCGCAGTGAGATGTTGCTGCGCAAAATGGCGGACCCTGCCCCTGCCTTATTCGGCCCTTTGCTGCTGCGGCGGCTGGCGCATGAGCCTGTGGCCTATATCACTGGAAAGGCCGAATTTTGGAGCCTGCCGCTCAACATTACGCGCGATGTGCTTATCCCGCGCAGCGATAGTGAGACGCTGATCGAGGCCGCTTTGGCCGAATGCAAAGACCATCAACCGCGCCGCATATTGGATTTGGGCACAGGCTCCGGCGCTTTATTATGCGCAGCCTTAAGCGAATGGCCAGAGGCACAGGGCGCCGCGATTGATGCCAGCGCATCCGCTTTGGCCGTAGCACAGGGCAATGTGCGGCAGCTAAATATGGCAGAACGCTGCACATTCCATCATCTAAGCTGGCGCAGCGCAGGCTGGCAAAGCGCTTTAGACGCGCCATTTGATCTGATTTTATGCAACCCCCCTTATGTGGAAGATACAGCAGAGCTGGACCCGCAAGTGCGCGCTTATGAACCGCATGGGGCGCTATTTTCCGGCGCGCAAGGGCTGGATGATTACCGCATTCTTATGCCCCAAATGGCGGACATAATGACGCCCAATGGGCTGGCCATTTTTGAAATGGGGCAAGGACAATTGCCGCATATAAGCAATTTGGCAGAGCAGGCCGTACTGCAATGGACGGCACGAAAAGATCTTTGCGCTATTGACCGTGCGATTATTTTACGTGCCAACTAATATGCCAAGCGTAATAAAGAGCGTATAACTTATCCACTGCACGCAATTTTTAGCTTGGCAAGTGCAGGACTCCGCGCTACCCAATGTTTAGCAAAGCCAAAGCGCAACCGCGGGCTTATTGCTAAATCCCGGTTAAAGGATGTTTTTGACCCTCAGGGCAGATACGCATATTTGCACAACAGAAATTTATATCTGCCACTTTATGGCATTGTTTCTGGCAAGCAAATCCGCCCAATATGGTCAGCCAGCATGGTTTGACCGCTCGCCCGATAGTAAATGCAAGGATTGGCGAACACGTGAACAATAATAATCACAATAATAACAGAGGCCCGAACCGTCGCCGTGGCCG
>CAZAHS010000268.1:0-2911 GCA_964484855.1 uncultured Sphingomonadaceae bacterium
GCGGTTGAGGAAAGCCCCCGCGTGCTGCGCAACCCTGCGCCCAAAGTGTGGATGCTGGAATTTGGCGATAACAGCGTGAATTTTGAAATCCGTGCATGGATTAACGACCCGCAAGAGGGCGTGGGCAATGTGCGCGCTGATGTGATGATGCGCGTTTGGGATTTGTTTCAGGAAAACAATATCGAAATCCCGTTCCCGCAGCGCGACCTGCATTTGAAAAGCATGTCAGAAGATATTGACTTGGCCAAGCGCGTTAAGACTGCGCAGGCTAAGGCCTAGCGGCCATTATTGGCAACAATATCTACTTCAGTAAGGCCATTGCCCAAGCGGCGCAGAAAGATAACAAAAGCGCCATCATCACTTTCGCGGGTGCCGCCCAGTGAATGCTCGCTATCGCGCAATTGATATTCGGCTGAATAATCATTGTTGCGCGCACGGGTATAATAATAGTCGACCACATCTTTAATATCGACCTTTGTGGTGAATGTGACTGCGCGAATATTGCAGTCACCGCCATCTATACCGGCAGCTTCTTTTACAATAGCGCGAGGATAAACCTTAAAACCGATCGGCATACGCGTGGCCCATTTGGCATCATATTGCAAATTGCCATCACAGGCTGCTTTGCCACGCTTACCTGCATCTATATCGGCCTTTGCACCCAGCGTCGCGCCGGTACGATCACCATCACAGCCAAAACAATCGCCATCCTCTGTTACAACAGGTTCAGGCGCTTTTAGCAGACCATTACCGCCCACTTGGCCAGCGGCCTCTGCCTTGCTGTCTGCTGTGCTGGCACCCACGGCCTTTGGCTGGGCGCCGCTATTTGGGCCGCTGGGATCAAGCGCATTATTGATATTGCCTGCCTCAACCAAATCAGGATCGACCAGCAATTCATCTTCAAGGGCGCTGCTGGTTGCCGGATCAACATCCGCAGCAGGTGCATTTTTCGCTTCATCCTGACTAACGCCGCATGCACAAAGGGCAAGGCTCGCCATTCCGGTTAACAGGAAAGCGCGCGCAGTAATGCATTGGTGAGCGGTTATTCTAAGTGTCATGGCTTTCAACATTTCATTTCAGACCATATAAGCGCAGATAATCTGCGCAAGCATATCATTAATTTTACGTTAGTTATTCTGCCCAAAGTCTTAATTTTTCTTTATTGCATATGGTTAATATGCGCCAGTCATATTAGACAATTGTTCCATTTCGGGAATATCAGTATCGCGATATTTAGGATAAGGCCCCAGCCTGTAATCATGCGCTGCGCGCTTTCCACTGACTGCGCGTCTGGCCATATTTATCAACCCGTTCTTCATCATATGGCGCTGGCAAAGCGGTTGGCCCCAAATTGCTGGAGCCAAGGCGCTCAGCCAGCTTGATAGAGGCTGTATTATCGGGCGCGATAGTGTGGATCACATCCTCCCAGCCCAGCAGATCAAACACATAATCCATGCACGCAACAGCCGCTTCATAGGCATAGCCCTGCCCTGCATATTGCGGCGCAACGCCCCAGCCAATTTCCTTACCCGGCCACCCTTCCGGCTGCCATGGCCCGATGCGGCCAACCCAATCACCGCTATCACGCAATATTAATGAAAACATGGAAAAGCCGCGCAAATGCCAAGCCCCAGCAAGCGTAGCCCATGAGCGCCAGGCCTGCGCCTCGTTCATAACGCCGCCAATATGGCGGGTTGTTTGCGGGTCGCTACAAAACTTCACAAAGCTCTCAAAATCTTCCTCGGCCGGGGGACGCAGGATTAGTCTTTGCGTTACCAATATAGGTCCGTTTATCATAATATTCCCCTGCCCATAATCAATTTGAAAAATGGCTTAACAGTGCAATCTATAAAAAGACAGAGCGCAAATAAGGCATAGGGCAAACAGCCTTCGACCAGCGACATAAAGGGCCATTGTATATTTTGCGTATTAGCTATATAATACACCATATGTTGAATATTATCTCTCTTATCATAGGCGTTGTTGCGCTTCTTATGGCCATTATCGGCTTTGTGCCCTTATTGGGTTCGCTCAATTGGCTGATTGTTCCCTTTGCATTGATTGGCGTTTTGCTAGGTGCATTGTCGCGTTCTGATAATGGCCGCAATCTCTGCCTGATCGTCACCGCCATCTGCTTGGTTAGATTGTTTCTGGGCGGCGGTATTTTCTAACCGCTTAAATATGCGCAGATAACAAACGCAGATGGCAAACGCAGATCACAAACAACGTGCAAAGCACCGCTTTTGCCCTTAAGCCACCGGCATGTCTGCACCATCCGACTTTCGCACAGGGCTTATTCATGCCCTAATTGCTTATCTAATCTGGGGCTTTATGCCGCTATTTTTTAAGCAATTGTCGGAAATATCACCGGTTCATGTTGTTTCGCACCGCATTATCTGGGCCGCCCCCATGCTGCTCGCCATGCTGTGGATACGCCGCAGATTACCCGAATATCTCGCCGTATTAAAAGACCGCAAAACCAGCCTGATGCTATTGCTCAGCGCCCTGCTGATTGCGACCAACTGGCTGGTCTATATCTATTCAGTTATGTCGGGGCAGATATTGGCGGCCAGCCTTGGCTATTTTCTCAACCCGCTGCTCAATGTCGTGCTGGGCATGATGTTCTTCTCTGAGCGCCTTAACCGCATGCAATGGTTATCGGTTGCTCTGGCGGCTTTAGGGGTCGCAATATTGGCGCAGGAGTCGCTTAGCGGATTGTGGATCAGCCTTACATTGGCGATCAGTTTCGGCACCTATGGTATGGTTCGCAAATTGGCGCCGGTAAAGGCTGTTCCAGGGCTGTCTGTAGAGACCAGCCTGCTCTTCCCCGTAGCGCTTGGCTTTATATTATGGGCGAGCGTCAATGACCCTGCGCCCGGCATTGGCTATTCTGTGAAGACGGATATTTTTC
>CAZAHS010000269.1:0-2884 GCA_964484855.1 uncultured Sphingomonadaceae bacterium
CTGCGCCAGAGCTTTCAAGGCTAAGCGTATAATTGCGCTCGCCGTTAAAATCGCCCGAATAATCCAGCCGCGAAACCAGAAACTGCCCCTGCATACGCTCGCCGCTTTCAAAGCTCAGTTCATAACTGTCTAACGTGCCCGCCATTGCATGGCCGCGAATGCGATTTTCTGCCGCGCTGCCCAAAAATATGCCTGCACCTGATACAGAGACGGAGCGCACACCGGCACCAGAGAGCAATTCACGCCAGCCGCCAGAATCTTTATTGGTGATGATAACCGCATCGCCGTTAATGCTCATCTGTGTTGTGCGCAGTCCTGCGACCGTTGAAAAAATGGCTGGCTCTTCACCATTACCGATTTTCAACAGAAACGCGCTGCCTTTTTCTGCCGCCATAATATTATCCTTCCATGTAAAATATCAGCTTTATTGCGCGATCATCCGCACGCGGTAACGCCCAAGCGCGCGCCATCTGGCATCGGACCCGCGCAATATGCGCCGCGTTAGGGGTTGCATATTGACGATGCACCAGCCGGGCATTTCCGGCGGGGCCTTTTGCAAAGCATCATCTATAATATTCAGCGCTTTGCCGATGCCTTCATCGTCCCGCGCATCATCTTGCAGGGTAAGCAGCAATTGCACTTCGCGCCCGGAAAAGCCGCCGCCGCTCCAGTCTCTTACTTGCGCTACAGCTATGCTAAGCTGGCGGCCAGAGGCGGCGCGTCCAGACGGACCATCAATGCCGTCTAATATTTGCGACAATGCTATATGCGCAGATAAATCCTGCGCAATATGGCGGCGCAGAGCAATTTCTGCGGCCAGTTTCATCTCATTATCCATCGCTTATTCCCCGCCCAATCAGGTGAAACTCCGCTTCGTCATAGGCACGCCGCGCAATATTGGGGGCACGCACCGCAATCTGGCCGCGCGCTGTATCGCGCTGAATTTCGGCTAAGGGCGCAAGCTGTCCCAATTCGCGGGCAATATGGTCGAGCCGTTTGCGCGCTGCGGCATCTGCCAATTGCTGTGACCGTGCGGCAAGCTGTCTGCCAAAGCGCGGTAGACCATCTATTGCCATGTCACGCCACCCGAAGCTGACGCCATGGGCGCCATAATGCGGTCACTGCTGCAGGGGGATGACCCCCGGTATCGCGCGGCTGGTCGTAAAGATGCGCGGCCAGCAGCAAAATGCCCTGGCGCAGACTGTCCGGCAAATAGGTCCATTCACTGGCCAGCCCGGCAATATAGTCTGCGACAATATATTCGCCCGGCGCTAAAACAGGCAAAGGGCCATTAAGCCGCACATAGCCTTTTTGCGCAACATCAATATCAATGCTGTATCCGCTAATGGGCAGCGGGGTAGCAGAACCATTTGGCCCGGCTTTTGAAACGCCTTGTATAGCAAAAACGGGCCGATGTGGCAGAGCTTGCTGCGCATGATGCATAACCAGTCTGTGCGTAATCGTCCTTTGCAGCACAGATTGCCCAATAAACCCCTCACACAGACAAAGCGCAGTGCGCAAATACCCATATAGCAAAGCATCATTGCTATCAGTGGTCAGCCCCAAATGTGCCTTTAGTTCAACCAGCGCGGCGGCGGACAGAGGCGGCGGCAGACTATCATGAAAAATTGCCATTATCGCGCCTCCACCCTGATTGTAATGCTACGCTCATCCGCGATGCCGGAATTAAGCGTGACGCGGTTGGTAAGTGTGTAGATATGCCCCGCTATGCCGCCGGTAATAATCACAAAACTGCGCGCGCTATCATGGCCGCTTTCGGCAATATCCAGCCCGCCCGCCTCTTGCGGCGCGATCTGCCACTCGCTAGTGGCAAGCGATTGCTGGCCAAGATATTGCGCGGCCCAGTCCATATGATAATCAAGCCGCGATTGCGGGTCTTTAAGATAATAGCCCATAGTCTTGAAATCCTGTTTTATCTGCGGGGCACATAATGTCTGCGCATCTGCCCAGATGGCAGATATTGGCGCTGCACCATGGCCAGAGGAAATGGCTTGGCAGATTTGCCAGAGAGCGGTTGCACCGCAATTGGCGCACTGGCCAATGCGGCCATATTGTTGAGAGCAAGGGGGGCCATCATGGATGCGCCAAAAAGTTGATGCCCGATAGGCTGAACCAGCTTGGACTGCCTGATTGCAGCACAACATCGCCATTATTGCGTATATAAATGCCCAACACTTCTGATGTACCGCCATTGCGCACGGCGAAATATTCGCTGCTCAATGGCCGCATATCGCTGGGTAATGTGAACAACACCACATTATTGCCCCCAGCACCGCCGCTCATATTACCCGATAAATAGGTCCGGCCTTCTGCACTGCGGTAATAGCGTACAGACGCAGCCCATGGCGCAAAATTATTCCAACCATTTTGAAATATGGGCGTTTGAATATCAGGCGTAAAAGCTTCTGGTTCTGGTGGGGGCGGCGGCGGTTCCTGAACCTGTGTATACCAGCGTGCAGAGGCGGTTAGCGCCACGCTTTTCTGGCCAGCCACAAAATCGCACGGGCCTGCGCCATCACTGGATTGCTCCGCATTTCGGTTCAGCACAAACCCGCCATTGGCGGCAACCAAAGTGCCGGTTCCCACCTCCCATTGCGGGGCAGCTCCATCGCCGGATATCACATAAGCAAAAGCTTGATCGCCCGGCGCTGCATCCACAAAGCTGCGAAAGCCAGCAACTGCGCCATCCAACTTTATTGGTGCAAGACCAACACTCGTCGTACTTTCCAGCACACGGTCAGCAAAAAACAAAGATGGCATAGACATGGCTCCTCAATATGCGGTTTGGCGCCTGTAATTTTCTTTCAGGCAAAGGTGCCCGCGCCGCCGGCAGGGGACGGACCGGCGGCGCGAACAAAAAACC
>CAZAHS010000270.1:0-2862 GCA_964484855.1 uncultured Sphingomonadaceae bacterium
GGCATTGGTCAATCATGGCATCATTATATCCGCGTTTCTGCATCAGTGCGCGCAGACCGGTATCGCTGGCAATATATTGCAGCCTTTTGCCGTTATCAGCCGTTTGCCAGCGTTTTTGCGCTATCGGGTCCGGTGATGATGCGCGCGCCAGCCATTGTTTTTGCTGCGCTAATATTGCGCGGTGATTGCCAAAAAACTTCGCCGGCGGGCCGCAACGCGCCAGCAATGCCGCAGCATAATCAAATTGGTCACGCACAAAACTGCGGACCTCAACGCTCACACTGCCCTTGGTGATGTAGCGGTTTTCTATAGCTGCGGCGGATTGTGCGGCATAGGTGGCGCAATGCGGGCAGCTATAGCTGACATATTCCACCAACCTTTTGCGGGCCAGCGGGTTGCCCAATATATGGCCGCCCGATTTAGAAACGGTAACCCGTTTCGTCCAGTCGGTTTGCGGGGCTTCGCTTTGCGGGCCATTGGGCGCAGCATTGTCATCTGCTTTGGGTGCAGCGCTGGCCAAAGCGGCAATGCCCAATGTGGCGGCAAGGCCAATCACTATATTTTTTGTCATCATAATCCGCATATTGTGCTCTTAAATTGCTTCATACCGCCTTATTCATAAAGATGGCTGAATGTCTATCACCGTATAGATGAATTTTTGGCAACATTAGGTTCTGATCCTAATCCTTATCCGCTGCATCTATATCACTGGCCAGTGATTGCAAAACGGCCAGCAATTCCTGATCGCCAATATCGCGCAGGCCATCGCCCAGATCCAGCGGGACGGGCTTTAGCGGGCGCGGTGGTCTTTGCACCGGTGCAGGCTTGGGCGGGGTAACAACGCCGTGGCGAAACTTCACCTTGGCAATGGCTGCATAGCCGAAAAACCGGTTCACACGGGTAATAATCTCTGGCGTAACATGCTGCATCAGCACAGCATGCGCGCCATTGACGACCAGATTTAACGTGCCGTCAGATTTCTTGCCAGCGGGAAAGCGAATGGATTCAGGCAGCGAGATGGCGGCATAGCGCTCGCCCGCAATTTCCGGCCAGCGGGTAACGACAGAGCTTTGCACAAAGCCGAACTTCTTAAACGCGGTCCGCCCAATTTCCGGCATTAAATCGGCAATTGCCTTTGCTTCGCCGCCGCGTGCACGTTTCCAGCTTTTGGGCGCTACAGCCTTGCCCTTGCGCGGTTTTTTGCCAGCTATAGGTGCTTTTTTGTCGTCAGGATTGTCTGATACGCTTTTCATAATGGCCATATCATGCCACAGGCTGCTTATGTCCGTCGAGCCATTATTACCTGTAAAAACACACAATGTTGATAATCTGATCGCGCAGGGGCGCGGCCCTATCGCCCAGAAATTGCTGGCTTGGTATGATGCAAATGCACGCGACCTGCCATGGCGTGCGCCGCCCGGGGCCAATCGTACAAACCCTTATCATGTCTGGCTGTCAGAAATAATGCTGCAACAAACAACTGTTGCAGCAGTAAAGCCCTATTTTGCAAAATTCACATCGCGCTGGCCTGATATTGCCGCTTTGGCCGAGGCTCAGGAGGCTGATATACTGGCCGCTTGGGCGGGGCTGGGCTATTATGCACGGGCGCGCAATCTGGTGAAATGTGCGCGTGTTATTACGGCAGATCATCATGGGAATTTTCCGCAAAATGAGCAGGCATTGCGCGCCTTACCCGGCATTGGCGATTATACGGCGGCGGCGATAGCGGCCATTGCCTTTGGTGAGCGCGCAGTGGTTGTCGATGCCAATGTGGAGCGGGTGGTGGCGCGGTTATTTATGATTGATACGCCCTTGCCCAAAGCGCGCAAATTCATCCGTGAAAAAACCGATAGCATAACCCCGCAAAGCCGCAGCGGTGACTTTGCGCAGGCCATGATGGACTTGGGGTCATCTTTGTGCCGCGCTAAGGATGCGCAGTGCAAAGCCTGCCCGTTATTTGATGAGTGTTTGGCAGGCCAAAATGGCAAAGCACTGAATTTCCCGGTAAAAAAGCCAAAAACCGCTAAGCCTATCCGGCAAGGCAAGGCCTATTGGATAGAAAAAAATGGCGCTATTTGGCTGGTTAAACGGCCTGATAAAGGCATGTTGGGCGGCATGAGGGCGCTGCCTGATAATGGCTGGCGGGCAGCGTCTGATGGCGATATGCCGCCGCCAATAATCGGGCCATGGTCAATTGCGGGAGAGCCTGTTGTTCACCATTTCACCCATTTTACCGTGCATTTGCAATTGCATATATATGCCGGACCTACCGATAGTATAAATCTGACTGATAATATGGAAAATTCCCAAAATGGCGAATGGTGGCCGCTGGACCGGCTGGAGGATGCAGGATTGCCGACATTATTCGCTAAGGCTGCATTCATAGGAAGTCGTGAATATAAGCGGCTTATATAATGCTTAGCTTTGCAAAGCCTGCATGATATGCAAAGCGCCATATTTCGTCGATACGCATCAATAATGATGTTAGTTTTTCTTGCCTTGTCGCGTGATTGCCTCTCATAAGAGCCGCAAACATATAGACAATATCCCCCCTTTTAGGAGCGCCGCTTATGAAAACCCGTAACCTGATTGACCAAAAGCTGCCGCTAAGCGGCGGTATTTCGCGTCGCGGCCTGTTGCAATCAGCTGGCGCTATGGGCGTCATCGCTGCGGCACCAATTGGCAAAGCCGCAGCGTTTCAGGCGCCGCCTTTCCCCGGGCTTACCGCTGAACTAAACCGCTATGTTTCGAAGAAAAAAGTAGCGGGTATGATCGCTGCTATCGGTTTTGGTAATCAGGAAGCGCAATATATCTCTGCTGGCACCATGAATTTGGGCGGTTCCATGCCGGTTACCATAGACT
>CAZAHS010000271.1:0-2846 GCA_964484855.1 uncultured Sphingomonadaceae bacterium
GGCGTAGCCGTGCCGATGATATTGATATTGTGGTGATTTTGCGCGGTCCGCCGCAATCCATTGTGGTGCGTGAAAAGCAGCAGATTGCAGGAATTTGGCTGAATGCGGACAGTACAGAATTTCGCTCTGCCCCTGCATTTTACGCCATTGCCGCATCGCGCCCTATTGAAGAGATTGTTGATGAACGCACGGCGCTGATTTACGAATTTGGTCTTAATAATCTGCAATTGTCTCCCGCCAGCGCGATTGATCTGGACGAACAAGAGCGTTTCATGGCGGGGCTGGTTGATTTGAAGCGCCGCAATGCCCTGTATTTTGAGCGTAAGAACGGCGTTTCTATTGAAAAGGGTCTGCTTTACACAGCGCGCTTGCAGATTCCGCCCAATGTTAGCGAAGGGCAATATATTGCGGAGACATTTCTGGTGCAGGACGGGCGTGTACTTGCGGCGGAATCGCGTGAAATTCAGATTGAGAAAAAGGGTTTTGAGCGTTTTGTGGCTGTCGCCGCTGATAAGCTCAGCCTGGTATATGGTTTAGCCGCTGTCTTCATCTCGGTTCTGCTGGGTCTGGGCGCCGGCATTTTGTTTCAGCGCAATTAAACGCGGTGTCGTCAGAACTATAATCGGTGTCATTACCGTAATTGCTAGGCTCTAAGCGATTTGTTTACCATATCTGGTTATCTCCGACTCTGAAACATAGCATAGGGTCGCTTTATGAATGATATGAGCCAGCATAATTTTAACGCCTCGGCCAATAATGCAGCGATGGATGAAGAGGGGGTGCCTGCATCCCATGCGGCAAATCCACTGAACAAAATTGCCCATTTGAAAATCGGTGAGGTGATAGAGATAGCAGGTTCTGGCAGCCAGATACTGGTTGACGCAAAACAGCTTGCTGCTCTGTCTAATGATAAAGACCCCAGCATTGCTATGGCCGGACAGGTGGGCAGCCAGGTAAAGATAAAATTGGGCGGGCGCTGGTTGCTGGCCAGTGTTCGTACCCAGCGCATGGACCCCAGCCATAATGGCCTTATTGTTGCGCAAATCGACTTTTTGGGGGAGGGCGAAGAGGAAAAGCTTACCGGCAAGATTTTCAATTTCCGCCGCGGCGTAACCCGCTATCCTATTCCCGGTTCGGCAGTCTACGCGACCAGCAGCGCCGATTTGAAACAGATTTACGCCTCTGATGGCCGCGCCAATATTCAAATTGGTAAGGTCTATCCTACCAATGATATTCGCGGCGCGCTTTATGTTGATGCCATGCTGGGCAAGCATTTTGCGCTGCTTGGTTCTACCGGTACCGGTAAATCAACATCGGCGGCGCTAATCTTGCACCGTATTTGTGATTTGGCGCCAGAGGGCCATATTGTGATGGTCGATCCGCACGGCGAATATTCCGCCGCGTTTAAAGGCAATGGCGCGCTTTATGATGTTAACAATCTGGCGCTGCCCTATTGGATGATGAATTTTGAGGAGCATTGCGAGGTGTTCCTGACCTCTGAAGGGCAGGACCGCACCACTGATGCCGATATTTTGCAGCGCTGTTTGCTCGCAGCGCGGGCAAAAAACCGTCTCGCCGGCTCAATTAAAAAGCTGACTGTTGATTCGCCTATTCCCTATTTATTGTCTGATTTGCTGGCCCAAATACAGGATTCCATGGGTAAGCTGGATAAAGCAAATGACAATGTTCCTTATATGCGCCTGAAAGGCAAGATTGAGGAAATAAAAGCCGATCCGCGCTATAATTTCATGTTTTCCGGCATGCTGGTTGGCGATACGATGACCGACTTTATCTCCAAGGTTTTCCGCTTGCCCAGCGAAGGCAAGCCGATTTCGATTATTGATGTGTCGGGCATTCCTTCTGATATTACATCAACCGTGGTTGCGGTGTTGTCGCGGCTGGTTTTTGACTATGCGATTTGGAGCCGCAACGAACCGCAGCGCCCTATCTTGCTGGTTTGTGAAGAGGCGCACCGTTATATCCCCTCTAGCGAGCATGAGCATAGTGTAGTGCGCGATGTTCTCTCACGCATTGCCAAAGAGGGCCGGAAATACGGCGTTTCACTCGGCCTTATTACACAAAGGCCATCCGATTTGGCGGAGGGTGTTTTGTCACAATGCGGCACTATCATCTCCATGCGCCTCAACAATGACCGCGACCAAGCCTTTGTGCGCGCGGCCATGCCGGAAGGCGCACGCGGCTTTTTGGATGCTATTCCGGCACTGCGCAACCGCGAATGTATTGTCTGCGGCGAAGGTGTTTCTATCCCGATTCGAGTCGCTTTTGACGATCTGGAAGAGAAAAAACGCCCAGCATCTGATGACCCCAGCTTTACCCATTTATGGAACCAAACAGGCGGCGAAGACCAGATTTTGGAAAGAGTGGTCAACCGCTGGCGCAACCAAGGCCGATAAAAGGCTTTAGCGGGAGTTTGTGTAGAGCTACCGCTTCGCTGCTTGAGGGTGTTTTTGTTGCGCTAACGCTTCGCTGCTTTAGCGTGTTTTTATCTGCGCTACCGCTGGGCTACTTGAGCGCTGTATAATACCTCCCCATATTGGGGAGGTGGCATCTGATGCGTTAGCAGCAGATGACGGAGGGGTTTTGCATAGGAGAAACCTCTAATACGCCGCCAAGCCTTATAATATGTGCCTGCCAGGCCCCACCACCACGCTGCGCGCGGTCCCCCTCCCCATAACTGGGGAGGTATTAAGTATGTGCTCCCTACCGCTTCGCTGCTTGAGGGCGGGAGTCTTTATCTGCCCTATCGCTGTGCTGCTTGAGGGCGGGTATGTTTCTTTATTTAATAACCGTTCACCCTGAGCTTGTCGAAGGGTCGAAGTGGAGCA
>CAZAHS010000272.1:0-2841 GCA_964484855.1 uncultured Sphingomonadaceae bacterium
ATGCCGTTACCAAATCAGCCTCAATATCAGGGAAGAAGCTGAATTTTATAATGCCTGCGGGCAGCATGGCGACGAACAGGATTAGCAAAGCCAATGCTGCGGATAATATGATGGCCGGCGCGCGCACTGTAAATTGCAGCGCACGGTCAAGCGGGCCTTCAACAAAGGCCTGAAAACGCGTGTCGACTGCTTTTTGTACGCGCTCAAAAAACAGGGCTATGCGGCTTTTTGCTGCGTTTCCAGCAGCGGGCAGATGCGATAAATGATAGGGCAGGACAAGCAGCGCCTCCACTAATGAAAGGAAGAGCACTGCCAGCACCACCAAGGGAATATCGGCCAAGATCTTGCCGATAGTGCCGCCCACCGCCAATAATGGGGCAAAGGCGGTAATGGTGGTCAAAACCGCAAACACCACCGGCACCCGTACACGCTGTGCGCCCGCTATTGCCGCGCCAACGCCGCTGCGCCCGCGTTCGCGTTCTGCATAGATATTTTCCCCCACCACAACCGCGTCATCGACCACTAGACCAAGCGCCAATATAAAGCCGAAAAGCGAGAACATATTGATACTCGACCCGGCATATTGCAGCAGGAATATTGCGCCGATAAAGGTCGCGCCAATGCCCATGGCTGTCCAAAAGGCGAGCCTAAGATCAAGAAACAGAGTCAGCGATATCAGCACCAGCACCAGCCCAATAGCTGCGTTGCTCAGCAACAAAGTCAGACGGTCATTCAGCAATTCGGAATCGTCATCCCAAATGGCATGGCTAATGCCCGGCGGGAAATTATAATCCTCTTTTAGCAGTTTGAGTACCGCCGCTGATACATCCAGCACACGCTCATCACTGGTGCGATAGACATCAACAAAGGCCACTGGCTTATCATCAAAACGGGCGATCAGATCGGTATCTTCAAAACTGTCCCGCACGGTCGCAACATCACCAAGCCGCAAAATTGCGCCGCCTTCGGTGCTGAGCAGAACAATATCCTCAAAATCCTGCTGGTCATAATTTTGCCCGACGGTGCGCACCCGCACTTCTTCGCTATCAGTGTCGATAGATCCGGCCGGGCTGTCCAGACTGCTGGCGGCAACAATATTGGAAACATCGGTTAGCGAAAGCCCCAATGCGCGCAGTTCATCCTGCGAAATATCGGCGGATATCTGGTAATCGCGTATAGCGCTTGTCTCAACATAGCTAACATCAGGCAGGCCAGATATAGCATCTTCCAAGGCATAGGCTGCCTCTTTTAGTGTCCGCTCAGAAACATCTCCATAAAGCGCGATTTTCATCAACACTTGCCGCGTGGTCAATTCGCGGACATTGGGTTCCTCTGCTTCAACGGGAAAGCTGTCAATCTGGTCAACCTGCGACTTTACATCATCCAGTGCGCGCGCCAAATCGGTGCCGGCTTCCATCTCAATGTTGACAGAGCCAGAACCTTCCGAGGCAGTGGAGGTAATCTCCTTAACATCCTCAATGCCCGCAACGGCCTCTTCGATCCGCTGGACGATGGATTCCTCCACCTCTTGCGGTGTTGCTCCGCGATAGGCAACGCTTACCCCAATGGTGTCGAGGCTGGTTTCAGGAAAAACTTCCTGCCCTATAGAGGAATAGGAAAACAGACCCAGCGCCACCATGACCGCCATCAAGATATTAGCCGCAACGCCATTGCGCGCCATAAAGGCAATCAGTCCGGTGCGGTCGCGTGCGCGTTCCTCTGATACATGGCCATAACGGTCAAGCGGCAGCGCCTCTTCAGGCGTATCAGCGCCATTTTCTGGCGGCAATATGTCATCTTTATCGCTCATTTGGCGGCTTTATTTGCCAGGCGCACCGGCATATTATTGGTCGGCGCGGTTAGGCTGCTGGTCACCAAGCGTCCACCGCTCGCTAGCGCATCACCGGCAATATAGGCCAATTTTTCACCGCGGCGGATGACGCGTACAGGGACAATTTGCAGCTTGCCATCGCGCACCAGCCATATTTCATTGCCCGGTCTTAACGCGGATGACGCAATGGCGGCATATTGGCCTTGCGGCGCGCCAGCAATTTGCGCCTCAACAAAAGCACCGATGAGCAATGGCGGCGCTGACTGGCCTTGCTTGTCTTTCGCGGCTTTATCACCGCCCGCTTTATCACTTCGGGCCTCATCCAGTGTTAACTTGCCACCTTTTAGAGGATTGGGGACGCGCACAAAGACTTCAACATTGCGCGTTGTGCTGTCCAGACTGGCATCGGCCCTGTCAATATAGGCTGTCCAGCGATAACGCTGCCCGCCATAATCATAATAGATATCGGCGCGGATATTCTTGCCCTCACCTTGCAACAGGCCGGGTATCAAAGCCGCCTCATCCTGCGTCATGGAGAGCCGTACATCATAAGCATTGGTGGCAATAATAGTACCGAGCGACTGGCCGGTTTGCACAAAGGTACCGATGGACGCATTTTCCGCGCTGACCAGACCGCCAAAAGGCGGCGATATGCGGGTGCGGCTCAGCGATAGCTGTGCATCGGCAAGGGAGGCCGCAGCGCGTTCTCTGGCGGCGCGGGCAGAGCGCAATTGCGGTTCACGGCTGGCCAGACCAGATGGCCGGCTGCTGCTGCGGGTTCCATTTTTGCTGCTTGCGGGGCTGCTGCCTGCATATTCTTGGTTTAGAGCATCGGGCGGCAATATGCGCGATGAACCACCTGCCACTTGTTGGCGTTCACGCTGGTTATAGCGCTCCAGATCATCCCGCGCGATGGCCATTTGCTCGCGGGCTTCCAGCACCGCCACATCCTGCGCGGCAACATCGGCGCGCGCTATACGCACCTGATTTTGGTAATCCGCAGGGTCAAT
>CAZAHS010000273.1:0-2835 GCA_964484855.1 uncultured Sphingomonadaceae bacterium
TGAGTGCGCGGCGATTGGCCGCGGTCCATGCGGCATCATCGCTGCTGCTTGGCCAATTGACCCTTATTCCCGAAACGGCATCAATGGCTTTTTGCCGGTTAAGCGGTAACATGGCTGTGCCAGCATAAGGATCATAGCCGCCGCCAGAGCTACTATGATGAGGCATGTGATGAGATCATCAATCACTCTAACAAGCCGCTCCTACCATATATGAGCAGCCACTCTTATTCGCCGCGCTGTTTGCTATGGTTTAATAGGTGGCGGCTATGGCTATTGCTTCGTCTATTATTGCTTCATCGCCGATATGGTTGGCGAGGAGCAGCACCAATTTGGCGTTGATCTTCATGCTCTCCGTATCGGATTTGCCGTCATGCAGGTCGATGAGTTTCTGGTAGAAATTATCAGCCTGATCGAAATTGGGGTTGGTATCAAGCATATGCGCGCACTCGGCCGCCGCATGCTTTTGTGATAGCATCTTTAATCTTGTCGGCGGTTGGCTCTTTCCACCGCGCAGTGACATATTGATCGGGGCGGATGAGATATGCGCCGCCATGTTCCAGCCCATAGCGCCTTATAGCTGCGCCGTTCCGGTCAAGCTGTGCCAGATCAATTACGAAGCGCGCATCAACATCGCGCAGCGTCTCTGGGTCCAGACCATTGCCGACCAATATAAATTCGCGGCCCAGCTTATCTATGAGCCAGCCATTAATCAGCCGCGCATCCATTGCGGGATAGCCCGGCGCAATTCCGCCCTGCCATACATCCTCATCCATGGTGTTAAGCGGGCTATCAGGATAGCCGACCGGTGTGGAGAGGCGGCCACTATTAACGAAAGGGCGAGCAAAGGGATGTTCTGCCGCAAGTTCCAGCACCGCATCACGAAAGGCCATGCTGACCTTGCTTTTGGGGGTCATAAAATCGGTTGAGCGGGTGGAATTGAGAATATTCTCATCCGCCGTCACAATGGCTTCATAATTATAGCTGTCAATTAAGGCATCAGGCGCATCGCCGCGCAGCACCATGTCCAGCTTCCATGCCAGATTGTCAGCATCGGCAACCCCGCCATTGCACCCGCGCGCGCCAAAGGGCGAGACAAGATGCGCACTATCGCCCGCAAATATGGTGCGGCCATGCACAAAGCGTTTCATGCGGCGACATTGGAAGGTGTACACGCTGTACCATTCTTCCTCAAACTCCACATCATCGCCCAGCATACCGCGCACCAAAGGCGCGACATTTTCCGGCTTGGTACAGGCATCGCGGTCAATATCCCAACCTAGCTGGAAATCCAGCCGCCAAATATCGTCAGGCTGTTTGTGCAGCAAAGCAGAGCGGCCAGGGTTAAAGGGCGGATCAAACCAGAACCAGCGTTCGGACGGCATTTCCTTTTTAAAACGCACATCGGCGATCAGGAAATTATCCTCAAAAATACGGCCTTCAAAATCCAGCCCCAGCATATCACGTATTGCTGACCGGCTGCCATCACAGGCGATGACCCATTTGGCATCAATGCTATAGCGGCCATCTTCTGCGTCTATGGTGACGGTTGCGTGATCGTCATGCTGCTCCAGCGCATGCGCTTTATGTGCCCAGCGCAGGTCAACATTGTCATAAGCTTGCAGCGCCTCAATCAACATTTCCTCAACATAATATTGCTGCAGATTAATAAAGCCCGGGTTTTTCTGTCCCTTTACCGGCAACATATCAAATTGATAAAGCGGTTCAGAACCGCTGCCGCAGAACACCTTGCCGATGTTCCAGATAACGCTTTTTTCGATCATCTTGTCGGCGACACCCAACCGGCTCCAAACATCCAATGTGCGCTTGGCAAAGCAGATGGCTTTTGATCCACCGGCAATAAAATCCATCTGGTTAATAACGGTAACTTGCCGTCCGCGTTGCGCCAAATCAAGCGCGAGGGTAAGGCCAACCGGTCCGCCCCCGACGATCAACAATTCAGCATTTTCAGCGGCTGTTACATCAGGGCGGGGTGTAGCCCCGATTTCCTGCCATATTGGAATGCCTTTTATATTGGCCATATCAAATCTCTCTTAGACGTTGCCATGCTTGCCAGCGGACCAGCTTTGCGGGGGGAGAATATTTTCGGTGCGCTGTGCGGGAAGGGCTTCTAATTGCGTTGCCATTGTATCGTTCCAGCGATTCAGAAAGCCGAACAGGGCAATGGATGCTGTAATCTCTACAATCTCGCTTTCGTTAAAATATTGTGCCAATCGGTCAAAGTCACTTTGGTCAGACTGATTGGGTAAGGCCCCTGCCTTAAAGGCAAGATTAATCGCTGCTTTTTCGGCGTCGCTAAACAGGTCGCTATCCTCAAAAGACAATAGGGCTGCGATTTTGTCATCCGGCGCATTATAAAGGTGCGATAAATTCACCATATGCGACTGGCAATATAGGCATCCCGCTGCCAGTGATGAGGCCAGACTGACCAGCATTTTTAGCTGCTCGCTAACGTCGCCTTCATATAAAACAGCCTGATTTAGCGCCATAAATGCTTTCACAACATTGGGACGACGCGCCATTGTGCGGATTGAATTGGGCGTAAATCCACGCGTATTTGCATAATGCGCAAAACGCTCTTTAATCATCGCATCATGAATCTCATGATCGTCTAATGGTCGTAAATGGGGCATTGGTTTATCCTGATTGCGGGGGCTGCGTGCTGCTGTTAATCCTGCAATTGGTCCCAGACTTCGCGGTCACGGTCCATTGTCCAGATACGTGGCCAGTCAATGCCGTCTAATTCATCCCAAAGCCGCTGGACATTAAAGGGCAGGCAATGTTCAAATATGGGCCAATGCCCGAATTTGGGGGCCA
>CAZAHS010000274.1:0-2834 GCA_964484855.1 uncultured Sphingomonadaceae bacterium
ATCACAGCAGGTCGATCTTATCGAAACCATGGCGCTATATCCGGATAGCGGCATCATTAGGCTGGAGGCACATTTGGCGCGCATGAAAGAAAGTGCGCGGCAACTGGCCTATGAATTTGACCGCCATGCCGCACGCAATGCCATTCAGGCCGCCTGTTTTCATGCTGTCAGCCCCGCCAAAGTGCGCCTGTTGGTCAGCCGCAGCGGCAATTTTGCTATTCAGTCATCACCGTTAAATGATTTGGGCGCGGCACCTTTACGCGCCATATTGGCCGATATGCCCGTTGCTGCTGATGATCCGCGTCTGGCCCATAAAACCACGGATCGCAGTTTTTATGACGATGCCCGCCGGTCCGCAGCCGATCAACATGATGCAGCAGAAATCATCTTTCTGGACAATGAGGGCTATGCAACAGAAGGCAGCTTCACGCATATTTTTGTTCGTACGCCTGATGCCGTTTCTGAACAGATGGATTCTGAAAAGGCGCATTATTTCACCCCGCCACTATCGCGCGGGTTACTGCCAGGCATATTGCGCGCAGAAATGATCGAAAACGCGAGCGCCATAGAGCATGATCTGACGCGCCAAGACCTTATCACCGCCAGTCAGGAACAGCGCCTTTTTCTAGGCAATTCAGTGCGCGGGCTATTTGCTGCTGCTGTGGACTAAGCGCCCTATAGTTTTGTGACATTTCGCGACATTTTGCGAATATTTATTGCGATAGCATTCATATATCGGAAAGCCCTTTTGCGCTAAACACTGCGTGTCAGAGCCGCTCGGCCTTTGTAAATTTCCTCTCTTCCCCTTCTTTGAAGATTGCAGAGTAACCGAAACGGCTTTGGCAGCGAATGATAATGAAAATGCTGCATCCCCTCATAGCCCCCTAAGGCCCCCCGCAGTACATAAAGGGACGACCAATGCTTGCTTTATTGAAAAATGATCTGTTGCAATATTTAAGCCTTGGCTTTCTCGTCGGAACAGCCGCTCTGTTTATGGCCCAGCCACAGCAAGCGCGCGCAGATATATTAAACGACCTTGCACTTGATGAGGCGACGACAAAATTGTCGGCGATAGGCAGTGCAACCAAGGGTTAAACCATAGCATAAGCATCCCGCTGATCAGGGGCAGATCAAAGGAGAGCGCCAAATGGCGAAAGACAACGGAAAATTTGTGAAACAGGCATCACAGCGCGCAGCACCCTTGCTATTGGCAGGGGCTGCTGTTTTTGGCGTGGCGACCATCGGGCCGGCAATTATCGGGGTTCCGGCAATTGCTGCGGAAAAAGCCTATAAACTGCCTACACCCAAAATACTGGCCAAAGAGCCAAATAAACTGCGCGTAGCGATTTTTGCTGGCGGCTGTTTTTGGGGTGTTGAAGGTGTTTTTAGCCATGTAAAGGGCGTGCGTTCTGTGCAATCTGGCTATCATGGCGGCAAGGCAGCCAATGCGAATTATAACAAAGTGGCTTTTGGCGTGACCAATCATGCAGAGGCTGTGCGCGTGGTCTATGATCCGAAACAGGTCCGTTATACCGATTTGCTGCACATATTATTCTCTGTCACCATGGACCCGACCCAGCTTAACCGGCAAGGCCCGGATAGCGGCTCCCAATATCGCAACGCCATCGTGCCGATGAACAAAGAACAGGGCAAAGCGGCGCGCGCTTATATTGCGCAATTGAAAAAGGCAAAGGCCTTTAACCGCCCTATCGTCACTAAGATTGAGGCTTATAAAGACTTTCACGTGGCCGAAGCCTATCATCAGGACTTTATGTTCAAAAACCCCGTACACCCTTATATTGTGCGTTGGGACAGGGTGAAGGTTTCCAATTTGCGCAGAATGTTCCCGCGTTTTTATCAGGCTAAACCGGTCCGCAACTGATATTGATATTTCTGTCGCTTTGGCTGCGTTTGATATGCAGACCCTTTGTGCTGCGCAAAATATTGCCCAACACCATTTTACAGACTATATACTGGCTATGAACAGCCATAAACATGACCATAATGAACATGCCGGTGAAGAACTGGCCCTTGCTGCGCAAAATGCTTTAGAGGCAAAGGGCGAGCGATGGACCGAGATGCGCGCCACCGTCTTTTCTGTGCTTGCGGGTATCCGCACTCCGGCATCTGCCTATGATGTTGCCGATCTGGTGAGCCAAAAACGCGGGAAACGCGCCGCACCCAATAGCGTTTACCGTATATTGGACCTGTTTGTTGAAAATAATCTGGCGAGTCGCGTTGAAACCGCCAATGCCTATATTGCCAATGCCCATCCCGATTGCAGGCATGATTGTATCTTCATGATTTGCGATGATTGCAGCAAAGTTGTCCATGTTGATGATGACAGTCTTTCCGGCAGTTTACGGGCAATTGCTGAAAAAGCGGGCTTTGAGAATATCCGTCCCGTAATGGAAGTCCGCGGACGTTGCGGACGTTGCGACTAAACACCATGTTTGACCAGTTTGCTTGACACCTATAGTGTCAATCTAATTTGATTCTGCATGCGTTAAGGTTCGACAAGCTTTAACAGGTGCGGTAAGTATAAGGAAATAAGAGGGAATCGATGTCAGAAGCAAAATCTGCCCAACAACAGGCCGCAAAAACCGACACGCCCCTGATGGACACTCCATTATTGGATAAGGTGCAATATCCCTCTGATCTGCGCAAATTAAAGCCAGAGCAAATGCGCCAATTATGCGATGAGTTGCGGCAGGAGATGATCTCTGCTGTATCCGTTACGGGCGGCCATTTGGGCGCAGGCTTGGGCGTTGTTGAGCTGACCGCCGCGATCCATTATATTTTTAATACACCTGATGACCGGCTGATTTTTGATG
>CAZAHS010000275.1:0-2821 GCA_964484855.1 uncultured Sphingomonadaceae bacterium
CAACTTTAGCGCGCCATCACCATCACTTGCCTTTACCTCTGCGCCATCTGCGACATCGCCGCGTAATATCATGTCGGCGAGCGGGTCTTGCAGATAGCGTTGCACTGCACGTTTTAGGGGGCGGGCGCCGTATACGGGGTCATAGCCCACACGGGCCAGCCATTTGCGGGCGCTATCATCCAATGTGATGCTGATTTTGCGATCTTTGAGCAGCTTTCGCACACGCGCGACCTGCAAATCGACAATCGGGGCCATATGCTCCAGCGCTAAGCGGTGGAAGAGGATGATCTCATCCAGCCGGTTGAGAAATTCAGGGCGGAAATGCCCGCGCACCACATCCATGACCAGCGGTTCGACATCGGCAACCTTTTGGTCATCGCTCATCGCGGCCAGATGTTGCGCACCCAAATTTGAGGTGAGGATGATAAGCGTATTGGAAAAATCAACCTTGCGCCCTTGCCCATCGGTCAAATGCCCATCATCCAACACTTGCAGCAGCACATTAAACACATCGCTATGTGCTTTTTCCACCTCATCGAACAATATCACCTGATAGGGGCGGCGGCGCACGGCTTCTGTTAACACGCCGCCTTCATCATAGCCGACATAGCCTGGAGGCGCACCGATCAAGCGGCTTACTGAATGTTTTTCCATAAATTCTGACATATCAATGCGCACCATCGCCTGATCGTCATCAAACAGGAATCCGGCCAATGCTTTGGTAAGTTCGGTCTTGCCGACACCTGTGGGACCAAGAAACAGAAAGCTGCCTAATGGGCGGTTCGGGTCTTGCAATCCGGCGCGTGAACGGCGCACAGCTTTTGATACCGCAGCAATGGCATCGCTCTGGCCAATGACCCGCTTGCCAATATGCTCCTCCATGGCCAGCAGCTTTTCGCGCTCGCCCTCCATCATCTTGTCAATGGGAATACCGGTCCAGCGTGACACAACAGATGCAATATCTTCATCAGTCACTTCTTCACGCAGCATAGCGCCCTCTGTAGCATCCGCAGCTTCAGCCAATTTGCGTTCCAGTTCAGGGATTTTGCCATAAGAAAGCTCACCAGCTTTTGCCAAATCACCAGCGCGCTGTGCCTGCTCCAACTCAATCCGTGCAGCATCAAGCTGCTCTTTAAGCCTGCCCTCCGCCTCGATTTTGTCGCGTTCATTCTGCCATCTGGTGGTCAATTCGGTTGATTGCTGTTCTAGCTCGGACAGCTCTTTTTCCAAATTGCCGAGACGATCCTGCGAAGCGGAATCATTCTCTTTAGACAATGCCGCTTGCTCAATTTTTAGCTGGATGATCCGCCGGTCAAGTATCTCAATCTCTTCTGGTTTGGACTCCACCTCCATGCGGATACGGCTTGCGGCCTCATCCATCAGGTCAATTGCCTTGTCGGGCAAAAACCGATCGGCAATATAGCGGTTGGACATGGTTGCCGCTGCCACCAAAGCTCCATCGGTTATGCGCACGCCATGATGCAGTTCATATTTTTCTTTCAGGCCGCGCAGGATTGAAATCGTATCTTCAACATTGGGTTCATCAACAAATACCGGCTGAAAACGGCGCTGCAACGCTGCGTCTTTTTCGACATATTTTTGATATTCATCCAATGTCGTCGCGCCAATACAGTGCAGTTCGCCGCGCGCCAATGCCGGTTTTAACAAATTGGAGGCGTCCATAGAGCCTTCGGACGCGCCAGCGCCGATCAGCGTGTGCATTTCATCAATGAACAGGATCATCTCGCCCTCTGCGCCGCGCACTTCATCCAGCACGGATTTTAGGCGCTCTTCAAATTCGCCGCGATATTTTGCGCCTGCGATGAGCGAACCCATATCCAGCGACATGAGCCGTCTGTCTTTCAGGCTATCGGGCACATCGCCATTGGCAATGCGCAGCGCCATGCCCTCTGCAATGGCGGTTTTGCCAACGCCCGGCTCACCGATCAGCACGGGATTATTCTTGGTGCGGCGGGCCAATATCTGGATGGTACGGCGGATTTCTTCATCGCGGCCTATTACGGGGTCGAGCTTGCCCGCCCGCGCAGCTTCGGTGAGGTCGCGGGTATATTTCTCCATTGCTTCATAGCTGTCTTCTGCGCCCGCGGTTTGCGCCGTGCGCCCGCCGCGCAGATCATTAATCGCGGTGTTGAGCGCTTCGGCGGTGAGGCCAGCCTTGGCCAATGATTTGCCAATATCGGTATTTTTGGCCAGCACTGCGGCCAATAAAAGCCGCTCGACTGTAACATAGCTGTCACCGGATTTCTCGGCGATTTGCTCTGCGCTATCGAGTAAGCGCACCGTGTCATTATCCAAGCCCGGTGTTTGCTGCGCCCCGCCGCCCGATACTTGGGGGATTTTGCCCAGCAGTGCATCAATTTCGCTCGCCGCGACTTGCGGCTGCCCGCCCGCGCGTGTGATGAGGCCGCTTGCCATGCCTTCGCTGTCTTCCAGCAAAGCCTTTACGATATGGGCCTGTGAAATGCGCTGATGGTTCATGCGAATGGCAATGGTTTGCGCTGATTGCAGAAAGCCCTTTGCCCGGTCGGTAAATTTGTCGAGATTCATTGCGCGAATATCCTCTTCTCATCTCATCGCTACATGCCCATCATTGATATGGTGTTGTCTATTTATCACACAAGAGGCAATGGCCCGATTATGTGCGCCCGCTAGCTCTAATAAGAATATATTTCTGCCAGCGCATAAGCGGCTTTGACAAATGTCAAAGCGCCGGATCTTCGGCTGTAATAAAAAGGCTGCATAGACATTAAGGAGCACATCATGTCCGTATATCAGCCTGCCAAATTGTTTGAAAAAGCCA
>CAZAHS010000276.1:0-2821 GCA_964484855.1 uncultured Sphingomonadaceae bacterium
CCTGTATCTTTTGGAGATTGCGTTACTTTCGGCTTATCAACCTTGGGCGGGGTATCAGCTACTTTTTCATCACCGGGCAGCACATAATCCGCGCCCTCCCATGGCGACATAAAGTCAAAGCTGCGAAAGTCCTGCGCCAGCTTCACAGGCTCATAAACCACGCGCTTTGCCTCTTCGGAATAGCGCATTTCCACATGACCGGTCAGCGGGAAATCCTTGCGGAAAGGATGGCCCTTAAAGCCATAATCGGTCAAAATCCGGCGCAGATCGGTGTTGCCATCAAAAATCACACCATACATGTCAAACACCTCACGCTCCAGCCAACCAGCGACAGGCCATAACGTCGTCACCGTTGGTATGGGGGTGAATTCATCGGTCGCGCATTTCACCATCACACGGTGATTTTTGGTCAGTGATAACAGCATATAGACCACTTCAAAACGCTCAGCACGTTCTGGATCATCGACGCCAGCTATTTCCATCAACTGCTGATAATCATGATGATCACGCAATGTCTTAAGAACATTGGCAATCTCACCGCTTTTGACGGTGAAAGTGATTTCCCCATGCGTTTCCTGCGTGGCGATTACGGCATCACCCAGCGCTGTATTCAGGGTTTCCAACACGCCTTCATTAGACGCAAATTTTGGGGCGGAGTGAACAACGCTCATTCTGCAAACTCCAATGAATTAAAAAAGCGATCAATCAAAGCATCGCCCTCTACACGCGAGACCTCTAAACCTTCGCGGATATCGCCAATAATCATCAGAACGCCATATCTGGACACCTCAATAAGCGCTATCTTGGAATAACCATCAGCTTTCTCAACAATATTGACGATGGCGCGGCGGCCATTAATTTCGGTTACGGGTATCTCTTTCCCATCAGAAACCTGCTTAACAAAGGCCGAAAAGAAATCTGCCTCGCCTCGTAGCAACTCATCTGCATTAGGGGGCGCGGCTCCGTCAGGCAGATCGGCAAAACCCATCAGAGATGATGTAAATGCCGCTGCATCCTTCATGCAAGCGCGCGTAGAACCCGCCAAAAAAGGCGCCTTAGATATTGCAAGCAGACGCCCAAAAGCATCGGCTTGCTGCTCATTGCATGGCAATTCGACAGAGAAAACGCCTATTTTTGGCCCCAAACGCTCCCAAGACCATTTGGATGGCGCATCGTCACAGCCATCACCATGAAATGCGCAAACAGAGCTAAGCTCTTTATCATCACCTTTCGCCTTTTGCGCAGAAGCAGGTGAGGCCAATAGGGCCAAACCGGCTAAGGCGGCGGGAAATACAGCTTTCATTGCCATCACCGCTCTAAAGTTCCTACGCGGCGGATCTTACGCTGCAATTGCATCACACCATAAAGCAGCGCTTCCGCCGTTGGTGGACAGCCCGGCACATAAATATCGACCGGCACAATGCGATCACACCCGCGCACGACAGAATAGCTATAATGATAATAGCCGCCGCCATTTGCGCAGCTGCCCATTGATATCACATATTTGGGATCAGACATTTGATCATAAACGCGGCGCATGGCCGGTGCCATTTTGTTGCACAAAGTACCCGCCACAATCATCACATCAGACTGGCGCGGTGATGCGCGCGGCGCAGCGCCGAAACGCTCCATATCATAGCGCGGCATATTAACATGGATCATTTCAACAGCACAGCAGGCCAGACCGAATGTCATCCACCATAAAGAACCCGTGCGCGCCCATTGAAACAGGTCTTCGGTTGACGTGACCAAAAAACCTTTATCATTCACTTCCGACGAGAGATCTTTATAAAAATCCGCATCGGGCGGTGTTATATCGGCAGTTGGGTTTTGGATAATGTTGTTCATAATATTGCGCCCTTAAAGGCCATGTTATTGCACATAAATCGACCGATCATCGCAGTGGCTATTCCCACTCTAGCGCGCCGACTTTCCAAGCATAAGCAAAGCCGACAATCAGTTCAAAAAGGAACACCATCATTGTCAGCCAACCTGCCCAACCAATCTGCTCCAGCGACACAGCCCATGGGAAGAGAAAAGCAGCCTCTAAATCGAAGATGATGAACAGGATCGCCACAAGGTAAAAACGCACATCAAACTGGCTGCGCGAATCCTCAAATGCAGGAAAACCACATTCATATTCGGTCAGCTTATCCACTGTGGGATTATGCGTTCCTGTCAGGCGCGAGACGCCCATAGGCAGAAATACGAACAGCACTGATATGCCAAGGGCGACGCCCAAGAACAAGAGGATCGGTAAATACTCGATCAAGTTGGTCACAAATGCTCCCCCGAGCGGTTAATAATTACAATTCCAATACGCCAGCAAAGCGCGCACTGCAAGGGAAAGGGGCTATTTTTTCCCGCACAGATATGTGCATTTTTTGCATCACGAAGCAGCGTCGTACATCAGGCGTTAAGTTTAAGCGTTGCGCAAAGCACCAGCGACAATTTTATGTAGTCGCGAATGGAGCTGGTCATTGGCCGCAAGAACCTGGCGCTTTTCCATTGCATTGGCGGTGCCGCGATAATCGGTCACAAAGCCGCGAGCCTCTCGCACCAGCAATATGCCTGCCGCAACGTCCCAGCTATTCAAGCCGCTTTCCCAAAAGCCATCATAACGCCCTGCGGCCAGCCATGCCAAATCAAGCGCAGCCGAACCATAGCGTCTTATGCCTGCCACTTCTGGACCAACAGCGCCAAAAATGCGTGACCATTCGGCAAAGTCACCATGGCCCATAAATGGAATGCCGGTAGCAACCAACGCTTCATCAAGCCGATTGCGCGCTGAGACCTGCAATTTGCGATCACCCAGCCAAGC
>CAZAHS010000277.1:0-2818 GCA_964484855.1 uncultured Sphingomonadaceae bacterium
AGCAGATCATATTGATCCGCGCCGCATCAAATAGCGGACAGCTTTATGGCTCTGTTGCCGTGCGCGACATTGTTGAAGAGCTGAACAAGGATGATGCCGGTCTGGACAAGTCCATGGTTGTGCTGGAACGCCCGATCAAAACATTGGGCCTGTTCGATGTGCGTATTGCGCTGCACCCTGAAGTTTCTGTCACGGTGCAGGTCAATGTAGCCCGTTCTGAAGACGAAGCTGAGATGCAGAAAGACGGCATTGATGTTATGGCGCAAATGTTTGACAATGAAGCCGATGCCGGTTTCGTCGAAGCATTTGACCCCAATGCAGAACCAGGCGCATTGCCCGGTGAAGGCGGCGAAGAAGGCGAAGCAGAAGCTGGCGAAAATGCTGGTGATGCAGACGCTGATGCTGCGGAAGCTGCGCAGGACGATACGCAAGACGCGTAATATTCTGCTGCACATGCTATTTACGAAAAGGGCCGCCATTGCGCGGCCCTTTTTTATGCCCACATTAATGATGTGCTGCGCCATTTCAGGCTGGCAGCTTCACCCAAGATGTTTAGGTTGGCGATATGAATATAGATTCGGTGATAGAACAACTCATCTCGCGCTATGATGGCGCGGTAACGCGGCTGCAAAAGGCGCTGCTGGCCTATGTGGAAAAGGGTGTGCAGCCCGATGCGATTGCGCGTGAGCAAGGGGCGTTTAGCTACCCCTTATTGACCATTGAATATCAGGGGGCGGAGCATAGCACGATCCCCAGCCTGTCCTTTGGCCGGTTGGAGCAACCCGGCCGCTATAGCAGCACCATTACCCGCCCCGCTTTATTTGCCGATTATCTGCGCGAGCAGCTTACCATATTAGACAAGCAATATGATATTAGCGTAACCGTCAGCGCCAGCGAGCAGGAAATACCCTTTCCCTATGTGCTGGATGGATTGCAGGGCCATGATCTGGGCGATATAACACCGGTTGAGCTGGCCCGCCATTTCCCGACGACAGAGCTGGCCGATATTGGCGATGAAATTGCCGATGGCAGCATGCAATATGGCGCGGATGCCGATCAGCCGCTTTCGCTCTTTGACGGGCTGCGCACCGATTTTTCACTGGCCCGTCTAAAACATTATACCGGTACGCCGCCAGAGCATGTGCAGAACTTCATATTGTTCACCAATTATCACCGCTATGTCGATGAATTTGTAAGCTGGGCCTGCGATCAGGTCGGCAAAGGCACCTATACGGCGCTCTCTGGCGCAGGCGGTCTATATACCGAGCAAGAGGGCGCGGACCCTAGCCAATTGGTGGCGGATAGCGCGTGGCGGCGGCATCAAATGCCCGCTTATCATTTGATCGCACCAGATGGCAAAGGCATAACCTTGGTCAATATTGGTGTTGGCCCATCCAATGCGAAAACTATCACCGACCATTTGGCGGTGTTGCGGCCAGATATTTTCCTGATGATCGGCCATTGCGGCGGCCTGCGCCCGACCCAGCGTATTGGTGATTATGTGCTGGCCCATGCCTATTTGCGTGACGATCATATTATGAATGATATGCTGCCGCCGGAAATCCCCATCCCGCCCATTGCAGAGGTTCAGCAAGCATTGGCCGGTGCGGCAGAGATTATTTCCGGCTCTAGCGGCGCAGACCTGAAACGCCGCATGCGCACGGGAACGGTCGTGACCACAGGCGACCGCAATTGGGAGCTGCGTTATAATGATAGTGCGCTGCGCTTTAGCCAATCGCGCGCAGTGGGCATTGATATGGAATCGGCCACTATCGCGGCGCAGGGTTACCGCTTCCGCGTCCCCTATGGGACATTATTGTGCGTGTCGGATAAGCCGCTACATGGTGAATTAAAGCTGCCCGGACAGGCAAATCAATTTTATAATGAGGCAATAGCGGCGCATATGCAAATCGGCATAAAAACCTGCCAATTGCTGCGCGAAGAGGGCGCCAGCCTGCACAGCCGCAAGTTGCGCGCTTTTAATGAACCGCCTTTCCGGTAATGGCTGCCCCTCATAAAGATATGCGCCCTGAAACAGCGGCTATTCATGTGCCCGATGCACGCCATGATGGCGCAATGGCCCCGCCCATCCATCTGGCGACAACATTTGAGCATGGCCCCGCTTATGAACCGATTAGCGGACACCAATATAGCCGTGAGAGCAACCCCAATACTGTTGAGCTAGAAGCGCGTTTAACTGCGCTGGAGGGCGGCGCTTGGTCGCTGGCTTATGGCTCGGGCATGGCGGCGGGTGCGGCATTGTTGGACGCGTTGCCGCTGGGCGCTGTGGTTGTATTTCATAACAGCCTTTATCATGGCTTTCGCTTACTGGCGCAGGATTTGACCAGCAAGGGCCGCATAAAGGCGGTTTTTACCGATCTGAATGACAGTCACGCACTGGATGCCGCGCTGGCACTGAAACCCGCTTTGCTGTGGATGGAAAGCCCCACCAACCCGCTGTTGGAAATTCTCGACATTCGCGCTTTGGCAGAGGCGGCGCATGGTGCAGGCGCAAAGCTGGTGGTCGACGGCACATTTGCCTCCCCTGCCTTGCAACAGCCTTTGGCACTGGGCGCGGATTATGTCGTCCATGCGCTGACCAAATATATTGGCGGGCATAGCGATGTGATGGCGGGCGCGTTAATCGGCAAGCGGGCCGATGAGGCACAAATCTATCAACGCGGGCGCACATTATCGGGCGGCATCATCTCGCCCTTCACCGCATGGATGGCCTCGCGCGGATTGCAAACCCTGTATTGCCGCATGGAAAAACATTGCGCCAATGCTGCCAAGATAGCCGCTGCTTTGGGCGACCACG
>CAZAHS010000278.1:0-2810 GCA_964484855.1 uncultured Sphingomonadaceae bacterium
GCATCCAGATCATCACCCAATGCCGCAGCCAGCGCTTTTTCATATCCTTTTGCCACGCGGATATGGTGAATAGCCTTATTATCGCTTTGTCCAGTGGCAAGGTCACGCTCAAGCGCGCTGCGTTCACTGTTCAAAGCGCTCAATTTTGCCTTGGCGGACGATAAAGCAGCTTCATCATGCTGACGCTGCGCAGAGGCGTCTTCCTGCTGGGCGGTATTGGTGCGCTGTGCCTCTTCCAACTTTGCAATATTATCGGCCAGTACAGCCAATTCGCTGCGGCATTGCTTTATGGCTTTGTCCATTACGCCCAAATCGCCTAGGGCCTGTTGCTGGCTTTCCAGCCTTGCCTTGGCCTGTAGCAATTGCTCGGCCTGACGCATGGCGGCGGACAGCATATTATCGGCAACGCGAATATCGGCCTCTATGCGCGCCGATTCCGCGGTTGCCCGCGCCAATTCCACCTCTGTCTCACGCACAGCACGCTCGGCATTTTCATATGCGCTCTGATATTCCGGTTGCTGTTTTTCCAGCAATGCCAGCGCATTTTTCATGTGCGCGGCCTCATCAGTCAGCGCATCCAATGCCTGCACCGCATCCAGTGTCAGCCGGTCCTCTCGCCCGCGATCCTCTGCTATGCGCGCGGCCTGCCGCTCCAAATCATTTAACCGCGATATCATGGTCTGGCGCTGGCTGGTCAGTGTAGCGATATTATGGGTTGCATCGCTGTTGCGCTGGCGGCTTTGCTCAACTGCGATGCGAATATCAGCCAGTTTATTGGTCAGCAATTTCTGCTCGGTTTGCGCGGCCAGCAGCTTGTCCTGCTCTATATTCACCCGTGCCTCAGCAGCGGCAGCTTCCTGCTTGGCCTTATCCGCTGCGGCCTTTGCATCGCGCCAGCGGGCAAATATTAAGCGGCCTTCAGCGGTTAATATCGCCTCGCTTAGTTTGTGATACCGCTCCGCTGCGCGCGCCTGTTTGCGCAAATGGGCGGCGCGCGCATCCTGATCGGCCATTATATCATCCAGCCGCGCCATATTGCTCTCTGCTGCGCGCAATTTTTGCTCGGCATCCTTGCGCCGCACATGCAGGCCGGAAATGCCTGCCGCTTCCTCCAGCATTTGCCGCCGTTCGGTGGGCTTGGCCGCGATGGCTGCGGCAATGCGCCCCTGGCTCACCAATGCAGGGGAATGCGCGCCGGTTGCGGCATCGGCGAAAATCAGCGCAATATCCTTGGCCCGTACATCGCGGCCATTGGCGCGGTAAGCAGAACCGGCATCGCGTTCTATGCGCCGCACAATTTCCAGCTCAGGGTCATCATCATTGCTGGCCAGTTCCTGCCCGCCCACAACGGTTTTGCCAGAGGCATCGAGCAGATGGACAATCTCACCCGCTTGCCGCTCCGCGAGCAGGGTAACTTCGGCAAAATCGCGTGCGGGGCGGCGCTGTGTTCCGGCAAAAATCACATCAGACATGCCGCCGCCGCGCATGGATTTGGCGGAATTTTCCCCCATAACCCAGCGTATGGCTTCCAGCAGATTGGACTTGCCGCAGCCATTGGGACCGACGATACCGGTTAGCCCCGGCTCGATATGCAATTCGGTCGGGTCAACAAAGCTTTTAAAGCCGGAAAGTTTCAGGCGTTTAATCAGCATAATATATTAAATCGACAATGTTACCCGCCAATTTGCAACAAAAATCGCTGATCCATCCTCCGAAAATATTCAGGCCCCGATAAAAACCATAAAGCGCGAGCTGTTATTCGTCGCGCGCACCCATTTGCTGCAAACGGTTTTCAACCTCAGTCCAGCCAGCAATATCCGCTTTCTGGCCGTTAATCACAAAGGTTGGTGTGCCCCGAATATCAAATTGCTCATTATATGTCTGATTATTGGCAATCAGCGTATTAACGGCTTCTACATTGGCCAAGCAATCTTCTGCCTGATCTTTTGAAACGCCGCGTGTTTGAAAAAACTCAACCAAATTCAATATTTTGCCCAAGGCAACAAAGCGCTGTTCTTCTGGTAATTTTACGGCCTGTTGCACGGCAGGTTCGCCAGCGGTTTGCAGACCTTCAAACATTATGCTCTGATTTTCATATAATTGCTCTGTGCGCGAGAAATAGGCTTCCGGCGCGCCGCACTGCGTCAACAGGGTCGCAGGAATATCATAGGGGTTCAGCAAATAGCTGCGCATTTCAAAGCTGACACGGCCCGAATTGACATATTTATCGCGCAATGCTTCAAATGATTGTTCAGCAAAATCACTGCAATGTCCGCAGCTCATCGATGCAAATTCCAAGAATTTTATCGGCGCATCGGGGTTGCCCATGATATAGCCGCCCTCTGGCGTTCTGGTCACGGTGTCAGACCATTTCTTGCCTTCTGCTGGCTCAATAATTGGCAATGGTTCGCCGCTTGCTCCGCCGCCAGAGGCATCTGCTGCGCTATCGCCGCAGCCGCTAAGCGCTAATGTCAGCCCTGTGGCGGCTAATAGCATGCGGGAAAATTTAGCGTGGAATTTCTTGGTCATTTGCAAATCCTTTTATGCGGCGACGGGCAAGCACCCGAACAGCCTATATATTATAATTACAGGCCGCCAAAAGCGCTACGCAATTGAGGCTCTAATGCACGCCAGCTATGGGTTTTGGGAAGATATTTGTTATTCAGCGTAAACGCAGGTGTGCCCTGTATCTTTACCGTGTCTATGGCATATCTGGTCATGTCCAGCAACTTGCTTTGCGCTACTTCATCGGCAAGGCATTGGTCAATCATGGCATCATTATATCCGCGTTTCTGCATCAGTGCGCGCAG
>CAZAHS010000279.1:0-2792 GCA_964484855.1 uncultured Sphingomonadaceae bacterium
TTCTGGCCTCAGTCGTCGTCTTCCTGGTTGCACTCCCTCTTTGTCTTGGCATTGCTATTGCATCGGGCGCGCCCCCTGCATTGGGCCTGATTACCGGCATTGTTGGCGGCCTGATTGTAGGCCCGCTGGCCGGTTCGCCGCTACAGGTTAGCGGACCCGCTGCTGGCTTGGCCGTGTTGGTGTTTCAGGCAGTACAGGAGCATGGGTTGGCGATGCTGGGCGTTATCGGGCTAATGGCAGGGGCATTGCAATTGCTCGCTGGCGTTGGTCGTTTAGGTCAATGGTTCCGCGCTATTTCACCATCTGTCATTCACGGCATGTTGGCCGGTATTGGCGTTCTGATCCTTGCCTCACAATTCCATGTCATGCTAGACGCCAGCCCCATTGGTACAGGCTTAGAGAATATTCTTGGTATTCCCGGCGCAGTCTATGATGCGTTTTTCCCAATGACGATGGATAATCACCACATAGCCGCCGGTGTTGGCGTTGCAACAATTGCCACCATCATTTTATGGAATAGCTTTAAACCGGAAAAACTGAAAGCCGTTCCCGCTCCTCTGGTTGCGGTTATTGTCGGCACATTAATCGCATGGACCCTGAAGCTGGATATTAATCTGGTTAATGTTCCTGCCAGTTTGACCGACTCTCTTAATATTCCCGGAGCGGAGCAATTTGCCAAGGCATTAAATGGCGATATTATCGTCCTCGCCTTGGTCTTTGCCTTTGTCGCCAGCGCGGAAACTCTGCTCTGTGCGACTGCAGTCGATCAAATGCACACCGGCGCGCGCACCAAATATGATAAGGAATTGCGCGCACAGGGCATTGGCAATTTAATCTGCGGCGCGGTCGGCGCACTGCCTATGACCGGCGTTATTGTGCGCTCATCGGCCAATGTGCAAGCAGGGGCAACCTCGCGTATATCGGCGATTATGCACGGCGTGTGGCTGCTGGGAACCGTAGCTGCGCTGCCATGGCTGCTCAATAATATACCCACTGCCGTCTTGGCCGCCATCTTGGTTTATACAGGTTATAAGCTGGTCAATATCGCGCAAATACGCAAAATTGCCAGCTTTGGCCGCGCGGAATTGCTTATCTATTTTGCCACGCTCATCTGCATCGTCTCTTTTGATCTGCTCACCGGTGTGTTGGTTGGCTTTGCATTGGCCACGGCCAAGCTGGTATGGACCTTTACCCATGTGCAAATTGATACTTTTGAGGAAGGCAACCGCGTTGACATCGTGCTGCACGGCGCGGCTACATTTTTCTCCATCCCCCAATTGGCGGGTCAGCTAGAAACGGTGAAAACCGGCCAAGAAGTGCATATGCACTTTGAGTATTTGGACCATATTGACCATGCCTGTCTTGATATGCTCAGCGCATGGGAAAAGCAGCATGCGGCTACAGGCGGCAAGCTGGTGATGGAGTGGAAAGAACTGCAAAAACGCTATCGCCGTCCAGGCGACGGCGAAACCTCCCCGCTCGAACTGGTGCGGCAAAAACGTGCCAATGATAGCAACTATCCTGCGAATACGGGGGAAGGCGTAACTGCTTGATGGGGCGATGGGCGGTCAAATACCGCCCACCCAAATTTCTGTTCGCGCTAAGCCTGCCGGAGCATCTTCCCCGCAACCACCCTTTGACAGGCCTTGGATTCCCTCGCTTCGCTCATAATGGCATCTTTATAATTAAATGCGATATGCTTTATAGGCTATAAACTAGCCTTTTAAGCCCCTCACCAGCCGCATTGCTTGCCCTTATTCTGTTCTTTTAGCCAGCTTTGCAGCGGCGCGAAATATTCCACCATGGCCGTACCGTTCATTTCGCGGGTGCCGGTAAAGGCTTCCAGCGCATCGGGCCATGGCTTTGATGCGCCCAGTTCCAGCATGGCATTCAGCTTCGCGCCCACTTCCTTATTGCCATAAAAGGAACAGCGGTGAAGCGGCCCTTCCCATCCGGCAGCATCACAGGCCGCTTTATAAAATTGAAACTGCAAAATCCGCGCAAGGAAATAGCGTGTATAGGGCGTATTTCCGGGAATATGATATTTTGCGCCCGGATCAAACGCATCGGCCGGGCGATCAACTGGCGGGGTTATGCCTTGATATTGCAAACGCAAAGCCGACCAAGCTTGATTATAACCCTCTGGTTTGATGGTGCCATCAAACACGCCCCAGCGCCAGCGATCAACCAACAAACCGAAAGGCAGAAATGCCACCTTATCCATCGCCTGACGCAATAACAGGCCCGTATCCTTATCAGCGCTTGGCACTTTATCAGCATCCAAAAGGCCAATTTGCACCAGATATTCCGGCGTGATGGAGAGCGCCAGCATATCGCCTATCGCTTCATGAAAGCCATCATTCGCGCCATCAAGATGCAGAAAATCCTGCTCTTTATAGGCCCGCTGGTAATAATTATGGCCCAGCTCATGATGCACGGTGGTAAAATCATCGCCATTCACTTTGATGCACATTTTGATGCGAATATCGTCTTTATTATCGAGATCCCAAGCACTGGCATGGCACACAACTTCGCGGTCAGCCGGCTTCACAAATTGCGAACGCTGGTAAAAAGTTTCCGGCAATGGCTCAAAACCCAGAGAGGAGAAAAACTCCTCCCCCGCTTTCACCATTTTGATGGCATCATAATCTTTGGCTTTTAGCAGTTCGGTAACGTCATAACCAATATCACCTGATCCTTCGGGCGCGACCAGATCATAGATATTGCCCCATTCCTGCGCCCACATATTACCCAGCAAATCAGCGCGAATAGGGCCGCTATCGGGCTGCACC
>CAZAHS010000280.1:0-2771 GCA_964484855.1 uncultured Sphingomonadaceae bacterium
CGCCAGAGACGGCAGTTCTTTCTTCTGCTCTCATCATAAAGCCGCACCGGTTTGCGAACCAATAGCCTGGGGCCCTGACCCTAGTATTTTAATAGCCGCTTGCCTGACCATCTTTGCGCATTTCGGTTGCGCCTATATAGGCATCGCCTGCGGGGTTGCGGGCAATGGCTTGATATCCGCCAAAGGGAATTCCGGTATTCTCCACCGTGACTTTATGGCCCATGGCGCGCAGCTTTGCGACGGTCGCGTCTGATATGCCGGGCTCAACAAAAAGCGTGCCCAGATCATCAATCGCCACATTATCAGCAGCACTGCCCAGCAGGGCATCGGTTGGCTGACGCCCGCCGCTGTGCATCAGGCGCGCAGCATCCCCTGCCTCTTGCAGGTTCATGCCATAATCAACCAGATTGATAAGAATTTGCACATGGCCCTGTGGTTGCATGCCGCCGCCCATCAGCCCCAATGTCATAAAGGGCTTGCCATCTTTTTTCACAAAGGCGGGTATAATGGTGTGGAATGGGCGTTTGGCGGGCGCATAGGCATTGGGGTGCGCTGGGTCGAGGCTGAACAGCTCGCCGCGATCCTGAAACATAAAGCCCATCCCATCGGCCACCAGACAGCCGCCCATGCCGCGATAATTGGACTGGATCAGGCTGACCATCATGCCGTCTTTATCTGTGACCGTGAGGTAGGTTGTGTCGCCCGGCCCTTCTAATTTGGGCGCGGCAAATGTGCCGGGGCGGAAGGCCGGCGTTGCACGTTCCGGATCAATTTGCGCAAAACGGGCTTTGCCATAAGCAGTGGTCAACAAATCGGCCGGCGCTTGCGAAAAGGCGGGATCAGCATAAAAGCGGGCAACATCTTCAAAGGCCAGCCGCTTGGCCTCTGTGATATAATGGATCACTTCCGCGCTGCCGCGCTCCCATTGGGACAGATCAACATTTTTCAGGATATTGACCATTTGTAAGGCGGCAAAGCCTTGGGAGTTAGGCGGCAATTCACACAGTTCATAACCGCGCCGATATTCCGCGCAGGCAACATCCACCCATTCGCTTTTATGGCTGGCAAAATCTTGGGCGGTAAAGGCGCTGCCCTGACGGCGCAAATAATCAACCATGGTTTTGGTTGTTTGCCCCGCATAAAATTCATCGCGGCCATTTTGCGCAATACGTTCCAAAGTGTTCGCCAGATCGGGGTTGCGAAACATGCTGCCCGGCGCAGGCGCACCATTGGCAAACCATGTGGCGCGCGCATTGCTAAAATCAAAATCATAACGCTCTTGCCGCTCTTCATAAGAGCGCAAAGAGCGCGCAAGATACATGGCGATGACAGGCGCTATGGGATGCCCTTCACGCGCATAACGGATGGCCGGTGCCAGATTTTCGTTCATTGGCAATGCGCCAAAACGCTGATGCATTGTGAACCAGGCATCCACTGTGCCAGGCACTGTAACCGGCAATGGCCCAACGGGCGGAATGGAGGTCGCATCTGCGCCAAGTTTTTCCTTAAGCTGCGCCAGGCTTTGGCCAGCGGGTGATCGGCCCGACCCGTTAATACCGTAAAGCTGGTCCGTTTTGGGATCGTAAATAATGGCAAATAAATCGCCGCCAATGCCATTGCCTGTGGGTTCCATCAGGCCAAGCGCAGCATTGGCCGCAATCGCCGCATCAACCGCGCTGCCGCCCGCTTTTAAGATGTCCAATGCTATCTGTGTCGCCAAAGGATGCGCCGTTGCGGCCATGCCATTGGGCGCAACAACCGGGCTGCGCGCCCATGCCGCGCCAACAGGCCGCGCTCCGCCGCCAATCCCATTAGTGGCTTCAGCGCGGGTATCCGCAACATTATCAGAGGTTTGCGCCGCCACTGCACTGGTCATCAATGCGCCCGCCGCGAACAAAGTGGTTATCAGCTTCATAATCTGCGAACTCCAATAAATAGGCTTCTTTCTAGAGATATGCTGGGCGATGCTAGTTAACCAGCGTCATCAGGGCAAGCCTATCGTTTTGGGAACAGGCTGCGCAGCACAGATTGGGAAGATGTTAGCAGAAAAAATGGCGGACACGGTGGGATTCGAACCCACGAAAGAGTTGCCCCTTTACACACTTTCCAGGCGTGCGCCTTCGACCACTCGGCCACGTGTCCGTCTTTTCTGGCCTATCGCTTCGCTGCGTGAGGCCGTCTTTTCTGGCCTACCGCTATCGCTGCTTTAGGCCGGTTTTTGTTTGGCCTACCGCTTCGCTGCTTTAGGCCGGATAAGCCCCCTCTCCTTTAGGGGAGGGGGTTGGGGGTGGGGGCTTTCCACTGGCTATAAAACCAGTAAAACACCTTTAACCCCGCATATCGTGTTGGCGCGTCTAGCCGCGATTTATCACTTTCGCAAGAGCGCTTAATGGCTTAGCATCCACATCTATGAAAAAGTCCATCATATTGCTCGCTATGCTGACCTGCGCGGTTGGCCCTTATTCTGTGTCTGCGCAGGATAATGAAGCGCCCATAGCTGCGCCCTCTCCCAATGAAATTGTTGAAAAAGCGGCGGCTGAGGACTGGGTTGTCATATCGCCCTCTGACCTGCTGGTCATGGATTTAGCGCCCGATAGTGATGGCAATGCACGGCGGGTAATTATCCAGTTGATGCCCGAACCCTTTTCGCAGGGTTGGATACGCAATATCCGCAAGCTGGCTGCGGCCAAATGGTGGGATGGCACCAGCATTAACCGCGTGCAGGACAATTATGTCGTGCAATGGGGCGATGCCGATTATGATAATCCGGA
>CAZAHS010000281.1:0-2728 GCA_964484855.1 uncultured Sphingomonadaceae bacterium
CATCACCCACCATCACGGGGATGATATGGCTGGGGTTTGGCAGATGCGGAATGCCCATGCGGTCTAGCGCGCTGCGCACTGTTTCGACACGTTCTTTTTGTAAATCGCGCTCTGCGCTGCTCTCTTTCAAATGCTGGATACTGGCACAGGCACCGGCAGCAACAGCAGGGGGCAGGGCAGTGGTGAAGATAAAACCGCTGGCAAAGGTGCGCACAAAGTCACACAGATCGCGCGATGCAGAGATATAGCCGCCCATAACACCAAAGGCTTTGCCCAAAGTGCCTTCAATAACCGTGATGCGGTCCATCAGGCCTTCGCGTTCGGCAATGCCGCCGCCGCGCGGGCCATAAAGGCCAACAGCATGAACCTCATCAATATAGCTCATCGCATTATGTTTTTCACATACGTCCAGAATTTCGGCGATAGGGGCAATATCGCCATCCATGGAATAGACACTTTCAAACGCCACCAATTTGGGGCGATCAGGATCAAGTGATGCCAGCTTACGGTCCAGATCTTCTGGATTATTATGCTCAAAGATCATGCGTTCGGCTTTGCTGTGGCGAATGCCCTCAATCATCGAAGCGTGATTCAGCGCATCAGATAACACCACGCAATTGGGAATGCGCGCGGCCAAAGTGCCCAAAGCGGCCCAATTGGAAACATAGCCAGATGTAAAGAGCAGGGCGTCTTCTTTGCCGTGCAAATCGGCCAGCTCTTTTTCCAGCAGCACATGATGGTGATTGGTACCTGAAATATTGCGCGTGCCGCCTGCGCCTGCGCCGCACTCATCAAGCACGCGGTGCATTGCGCCGGTTACTTTGGGGTGCTGGCCCATGCCCAGATAATCATTTGAACACCAGACGGTTACATTCGTTGTGCCGCCGTCAACATAGCGTTTGGCGTGCGGATAGGAACCGGCCTTGCGTTCGATTTCAGCGAAAACACGATATCTGCCTTCGCTGCGAACAGCATCAAGCTCATCAGAAAAAAAGGCTTCATAATTCATAGTAATTCCTAACCCCCTACGTCCTGTTATTATTGTCACGTATTGTCAATGACTTCTGGGTCATTGATTTTTGCGTGAGCGCCCATTGCCACAAAGCGGAGTCGCGCACGGGCAATGAAAGAAAAATATGCTCCAGCGCCGCCAATAAGCTGAGACAGCTTAGCAGCGCATAGGTAATGCCAAGATAACTATTGTCCGCCACATAAGCCGAAAGGCCCAAATATGCGCCAAGACCGATAATGGCGATGATACTGATAATCAGCATAGGATGCAGACTTTGCGGGCCGAAATAGCTTTTCAGATATTCCATATGCTGCGGCAGCAATTCGTCACTAAAATGCGGCACGCCGCGATAAATATTGAGTTTTGACGATAACCGAAAAACGAACAATAGGGCAAAAGTATAAGCCCCTGCCGGATTTAGCGTCACCGCAGCAACAAGCAGCAGCAACAATGCCGTCATTGCCAGTGCGATTTCGTGGTGAATAACTGTCATGCTGGCGAGTGAAAAACGCTCCCACCCTTGCGCCTCTTGCGGGCAGTCACCGCGCTGAGGCCCGGCAATGGCGCCGGTTAAAAAGCTGATTTCATGCCAGCTCCAGATCAATAATCCGCCCAAAAAAGACACATAAATTGCCCAGGATGCCGTAATGTTAACGGTAAGCGCGATCAACGAAAGACCGCCACTGGCGCACAGGCCAGCGACAATCAATGCGCGTATCTGTGACTGGCGGAGCCGATGGTGGATCATCGCCACCAAGCCAGTGCTGATAAACCACAGCGCAATCACCGCCAGAAACGGCAGGGCAAAAGATGCCAAACTTACCATGCAGGTTGCAGCCGGATGCTTTCGGGCAGGGCATTGGGTTTTGGCTTCATGAAATACATGCGGCCAAAATAATATCCGGCTTTTGCCATATTTTTAAACTGACTCAATTTGCCCATCACGCCGCCGCGTTTTTTGGCGTTTTCAATGCCAACAGAGGCAAGCCGCAGCTTTTCCATCGCGGTGCGGAAACGCGCATCATCTGTATCAATCTCCACCGGAAAGACCTGGCGGCTAATCTGCGTACAGATAGAGAATACATCATAACCATATTGCGCAGGATCAATGCCCAATGCGTCATGAAAGACAGGCCGGTTATGATCGCGCACATACATTGTGGCATAGACTGATAACAGGAAGAAGCGGATCCATAATTTATTTGCGCCTTGCAGCAATTTGGGGTCTGCGCGCAGCATCATGGCAAAGGCTTCACCATGGCGGAATTCATCATTGCACCAATCTTCAAACCAATCGAAAATAGGGTGGAATTTATATTGCGGATTTTTGTCCAAATGACGGAAGATTGTGATGTACCGCGCATAGCCAATTTTCTCTGACAGATAGACCGCATAGAAAATGAATTTCGGCTTGAAATAGGTGTATTTCTTGGCCTTTGTCAAAAAGCTGAGATCAACGCCGATACCGGCACCTTTCAGCGTTTCATTGATAAAACCGGCATGGCGGCTCTCATCGCGGGCAAGCAAGCGGAAGATGCGCTTCATATCAGGGTTGTTGGTCCGCTTGGCAATTTCGGCATAGAGAATACAGCCGGAAAATTCCGAAGTGAGCGAGCTGGCCAGAAAATCGATAAATTCTTTCTGAAGTTCAGGCTCCAGATTTTCGATAACACCGTCAAACGCATCGGTTTTGCGGAAGTGACGTTTGTTATTATC
>CAZAHS010000282.1:0-2720 GCA_964484855.1 uncultured Sphingomonadaceae bacterium
GCGATTATCAAGAGGTGCAAAGCGGCAAGATTAATGGATAAGGCTTAGACAGGCTCAGCCCGAACGGGGTTGCGAACGTTTTTGCCGCCCTCCCACCCCGTTCGCCCTGAGCCTGTCGAAGGGCTGTATCAAAGACCGCTACATCCTCAACGGCAATATAAATCTCACAAAACCGGTTACCCTGAGCTTGTCGAAGGGGCATTTTTCTGGTGATATGCGTTATGGCGTTCTGGACATATATGTTGCATTGCCGCGGCGGGAAATTTTACGTTGGCCATACCGATAATCTGGAGCAGCGCATTGCGCAGCATCAGCATGGCGAAATTCCTGGGTTTACCAAAAATCATTCCCCGGTTGCGCTGGTCTGGTCAGAGGAATTTCCTACACGTCTTGAAGCTCTGGCAATGGAGAGGCGATTAAAGGGCTGGGGGCGACCGAAAAAACTGGCCCTTATTCGCGGCGATTGGAGTGAGATTTCGCGATTATCAAGAGGTGCAAAGCGGCAAGATTAATGGATAAGGCTTAGACAGGCTTAGCCCGAACGGGGGTGAGAACGTTTTTGCCGCCCTTCCACCCCGTTCGCCCTGAGCTTGTCGAAGGGCTGTGTCACAGGCCGCTAAAGCATATCCTCAATCATCAATTGCGCAGTGGCCTTTGCGCTGCCCACTACGCCAGGGATGCCGGCCCCTGGATGTGTGCCTGCGCCAACAAAATACATGTTTTTTATGTCATCATCGCGGTTATGGGTGCGAAAATAGGCGCTTTGTAATAGGGTCGGCTCTAGACTAAAGGCGCTACCCAAATGGGCATTTAGGTCTTCGCCAAAATCCTTTGGCGTATAGTGGAAACTGGTGACCAGACGGTCATGAATATCGGGAACCAGCCGCTCGCCAATTTCATCAAGCACGCGCTTGGCCAGTTTTGGCCCCATCTCATCCCAATTGATCGGCAATTTGCCCTGATGCGCAACCGGCACCAGCGCGTAGAATGTGCTGTGACCTTCGGGTGCCATGCTGGGGTCGGTCACTGTTGGGTGGTGCAGATAGATAGAGAAGTCCTTGGGCAAGACGCCATAATCATAAATATCGTCAAGCAAGCCTTTATAACGCGGGCCGAACAATATCATATGGTGGGGGATGCCCGGCCATGTGCCTTTCAGGCCGAAATGCAGCACGAATAATGATGGCGAAAATTTCTTGCGGCTTAGCGCTTTGGCCTGCCGCTTGCCGCGTGCATTATCGCCCAGCAAATCGCGGTAGCTGTGCATGATGTCGGCATTGCTGGCCACTGCATCAAAAGGCTGTTCGCCCATTTGCTTGGTGACAATGCCAGTAATTTTGTCGCCCCGGCTGGCAATGCGCTCAACCGGCGTGGAGAGGTGCAGATTGCCGCCAATTCGTTCAAAATGCCGCACCATGCCGGCAATCAGCCTGTTTGTGCCGCCCTTGGCAAACCACACACCGCCATTTTTCTCCAGCGCATGAATGAGCGTGTAAACACTGCTCGTCTTCATGGGATGGCCGCCAACCAGCAAGGTATGGAATGATAATGCCTCGCGCAGTTTCTCGCTCTTCACATAGGATGCAACGACCGCGTAAACAGAGCGCCATGCCTGATATTTCATCATGGATGGTGCGGCTTTAATCATGCTGGAAAAGTCCAGAAACGCCTTGGTGCCGAGCTTCAAATAGCCTTCATCATGCACGCCTTGAGAGAATTGCAGAAATTCATCATAGCCTTCCAAATCCTCGACATTCAGCTTGGCAATTTCTGCGCGCAGGCCCTCTTCATCATTGGAATAGTCAAAATTTGTGCCATCGGGCCAGTTAAGCCGGTAAAAGGGCATGACGGGGACCAGATCGACATCTTCGCTAATGTCATGGCCGGTCAGCTCCCAAAGCTGTTTCAGACAGGGCGGATCAGTAATAACCGTTGGCCCTGCATCAAATACAAAACCATCTTTTTCCCAATAATATGCACGGCCGCCGGGCTTATCACGGCTTTCAAAAATACTGGTATCTATACCTGCTGATTGGAGCCTGATCGCCAGCGCCAGACCACCAAAACCCGAGCCGATTACCGCTGCTGTTTTTGTCATATTATCCCGCTTAACATCATGAAGCTTAGATTAGCGGCTATTAGCGTTTGCGCAATGCCTGCAATGCGGACTTTATAGGGATGGGCGGTTTGCCGATTAAGATGCGTAATTTATCGCGCCAATTGGATTGCCCAGCATAGAACCGGCCCAATAAAGGCGCGGGCAACCGATAAAAATGTTGAAAGATGCTATAGCGTTCATCTGGCGGTGTGGCGCGAAACAGCATCTTGCTCAGCATCCGGTAATAATTGCCGCCCCGCCAATGCTGCTCTGCATAATGGCGGCTGGCCTCTGCAAGGCGCTCACCATCCAGCCGTCCAAGCGAGCTGATATAAAGTGCAAAACGCACCGCATCGGGCAGCGAATAGCTGGTCAGCCCATGGAAAAGCGCAGCCCGTCCGCCAGCGCGCGCGGTTTCACTTGGCTGCGCATCCCAAAAGGTTTTGAAATCGCCATCAATGGTGACAGGCAATAGGCCGGTTTCTTCACGCACGACACGGTCAATTTTCCAGCCTTGCTCATCAGCATATTGCGCGATGCGCTGGCGCAGCAGGCGCGGGTCCAGATCGGAATTGTCGCTATAATATGTATCTTCTACAAAAACTTCTGTCGGTGAAAAGGG
>CAZAHS010000283.1:0-2707 GCA_964484855.1 uncultured Sphingomonadaceae bacterium
TCATATAATTGGTGGCTGTGCCTTTTGTGTCGTCAAAACTGTTCTGTGTCAGCTCAACCTGCGGGGCGCGTGATTTTACATAATGGCCGCCTGTGCCGCGTTCAAAACGGCTATTGGTGACTTTAAGGCTGGCTAGCTTATTAATATAGATACTGTGCGCACAGCCCTTTGCTCCGCCGCAGCGGCCAAGCCCGCTAAATGTGCTGCGGTCGATGGTCAGGCTTGCCGTTGGGTCATTGGCTGTCAAAATTCCCTGCTGCGAATCGCGGAACCAGCTATTGGTAACAATCAGGCTGCCGCGCTCTTGGCGGATGCCAGCGCCATTCAGATCCGTCACCGCCATATTCTGGAAGATCATGCCATGCACTTCCGCGCCTTTTGAGCGCATGACAATGGCCGCCTTGCCTTCACAAATGCCACCATCAAAAATGACTGTGCCGGGCTGCTGAGCACGGTAAATGACATAACCCGCAGTCTGTACAGCACATTCTTTATAAGTGCCCGGCGCAATGAGGATGGTACCGCGATCAGAACGGATTTTGTCAACTGCCGCTTGCAGGCTGTTAAAACCCTGGCCGCTTTCTGCAATAGTAAAACGCGCCTGACCCGATTGCGCCTGCGACCCTGCAAAGGGAAGTGTGGTGAGGGCTGCAGCGGCCAGTAATGAGGATATAAATTTAACGCGCATAATCATTTGCTCCGGATTGTCCTTTATTATGGCGAGATAATATAACGACTTGATGCTGCGCACCAGCCCCTATCACTGCCATGGTGATAATGTACCATTAGGGAGCATATATTGTACTGCAGATTAATCCAAATTGGGGCGCAGCCAGCGCTTTGCCGTATCCAGATCAACATCGCGGCGCGTTGCATATTCGGTGAGCTGATCCTCGCCAATACGGGCAACGCCAAAATATTCTGACTGGTCATGGCCGAAATAAAAGCCGGATACCGCCGCAGTAGGCAGCATGGCAAAGCTTTCCGTGAGCGTTATGCCGGTATTTTCCGGCGCTTTGAGCATATCAAAAAGTATCGGCTTATGGCTATGGTCTGGGCATGCGGGATAGCCCGGCGCAGGACGGATGCCGCGATATTGCTCGCGGATCAGCGCTTCATTGGTGAGCTGTTCATCGGGCGCATAGCCCCATAATGTGGTGCGCACATGCTGGTGCAGTCGCTCGGCAAACGCCTCGGCCAGCCGGTCGGCCAGCGCTTTCAATAATATGTCGGAATAATCATCATGGTCCGCTTTGAAGCGCGCCAGATGTTCATCAATCCCGTGGCCCGTTGTGACCGCAAAGCCGCCAATATAATCGCCTGCCGGATCAATAAAGTCAGTCAGGCACATATTGGCGCGGCCTTCCCGCTTGGCGATTTGCTGGCGCAAAAAGGGCATGGTGATGGTCTTGCCATCTGCCTCTATCAGCACATCATCGCCATCACGGCGGCATGGCCAAATGGCGGCGACGCCTTTCGCGGTCAGCCATTTCTCGTCAATAATCTGGTCCAGCATTTTCTGCGCATCGTCAAACAGGCTGCGCGCGCTAGGCCCAACAACGCTGTCATCCAATATGGCAGGATAATTGCCTGCCAATTCCCAACTGCGGAAAAACGGGGTCCAGTCAATCACTTCGCGTAAATCGGCCAGATCCCAATCATCAAAAACATGCAGTCCTAGCTGTTTGGGCGGCGGCGCTTTGCCCGCCATATCGGCGGCAAAGCCATTGGCGCGCGCCTTTTCTATCGGCACCAAATCGGTTTTGCCGCGCCCTGCCCGCTTGACGCGTACATCTTCATATTCCGCCGCGGTGCGCTCAATAAAGCCCTTGGCCTGTGTTTCGCTGACCAAAGTAGAAGCAACGCCGACGGCACGGCTGGCATCCAGCACATGCACAATCGGGCCATTATAAACCGGCGATATGCGCAAAGCGGTATGCACTTTTGATGTCGTCGCCCCGCCGATAAGCAGCGGCATATTCATATCAGCGCGCTGCATTTCTTCGGCCACCGTCACCATCTCGTCCAGCGATGGGGTGATGAGGCCGGACAGGCCAATCATATCCGCATCATTTTCATTCGCGGCTTTGATAATATCCTGCCACGGCACCATAACGCCCAGATCAACCACTTCAAAGCCATTGCATTGCAGCACAACACCAACAATATTCTTGCCAATATCGTGCACATCGCCCTTTACCGTGGCCATGATGATACGGCCCTTGCCCTTGGCGCCCTCTTCTTTTTCCGCCTCAATATAAGGGAAGAGATGCGCCACGGCCTTTTTCATTACGCGCGCGGATTTCACCACTTGCGGCAGGAACATTTTGCCCGCGCCAAACAGATCACCCACCACATTCATGCCGTCCATTAACGGCCCTTCAATGACCTCAATCGGGCGGCCGCCGCGTTCTTTTACGGCCAGACGCATTTCCTCAGTATCATCGACAATATGGGCATCAATGCCCTTGACCAGCGCATGCTCCAGCCGCTTGGGCGCTTCATAGCTGCGCCATTCCGCCGCTGCTTTCTCCGCAACAGCATCGGTGCCGCGAAATTTCTCGGCCAATGCAATCAATATCTCGGTCGCATCAGTGCTGCCGTCCGCATTGGCGGATTTCGGCGTGCGGTCCAGCACCACATCTTCACATGCTTCGCGCAATACAGGATCAATATCATCATAAATGTCGAGCTGCCCCGCATTGAC
>CAZAHS010000284.1:0-2686 GCA_964484855.1 uncultured Sphingomonadaceae bacterium
GGTGAAAAGAGACGGGCATGATGCAATTGCACATTATTGCGCGCGGCAAGATTGGCCGCAGCGAAGAGGCCGGCCTGATGCACCGCTATCTTAACCGGATAAGCTGGCCAATAAAGCTGACCGAGCTGGCTGACCGGCCCGATGTTCAGCCCAAGCCTTGCGATGTCTCGCCATGCCGCTTGGTGATGCTTGATGAAAAGGGCAGAAATCTGGCGTCAACGCAATTGGCAAATATTATCGGCGATTGGCGCGATGATGGCGTGCGTGAAACGCGCTTCTTAATTGGCGGGGCGGATGGCTTTGATGATATGCAGCGCAAAGAGGCTGATCTGCTCATATCATTTGGCAAAGCGACATGGCCGCATTTGCTGGCCCGCGCGATGCTGGCCGAACAATTATGGCGGGCAACATCCATTTTGGCGGGCCATCCCTATCACCGTGAGGGTTAGACCGCTCTTTACCTTATCGCCGGAAATCTGCAAAAGGCCCTTATGGGAAGCGAGAAATTTATAAATAACGGCGCAGATATTGCGGAAAACCGGTATTTTCTGCTGAGTCTTTTGGCCGGATTATCGGCTTTATGCATTGTGCTTTTCATTCTTCCCGCAATGGTGCTGGCGCAGAGCAGTGTCTTGCCCGATCAGACTTTATCAGATCAGCGCGATGCACTAAAAACTGCTGAAGAGGCCGCGGATGCGGCAAAGCGGCGCGCTGACAGGTTAATGGCCAGGGCAGAGCAGGCATCTGAAAGCGCGGAAAAAGCAAAGCGCGAGGTGGAGGCTGTTGCAGCGCAGGTGCAGGCAACCGAGGCCAGAATAACCGCTATTGAAGCGCGCATTGCGATTATATCACAATTACAAAGCCGCCAGCGCGCCCGCCTTGCCGAGCGTCAAGAGCCTGTAATGCGGCTAACAGCTGCATTACAGCAGCAATCACGCAGGCCAGCCTCTCTGGCTTTGGTCAAGCCTGGTTCGGTTAATGACCTGGTGCATTTGCGCGCCGCCATGGCCGCAATCACGCCGCAAGTGGATGCAATTTCTCGCGATGTGCGTGATGATCTGGAGCGTAGCCGCAAATTGCGTGAACAGGCAGATATTGCCGCTAATGCCCTGCGCGGGCAACAGACGCAGCTAAACGATCAGCGCAGCGCCTTAGCAGTGTTGGAAACACAAAACCGTTTAACGGCAACAAATCTGGTGGCTGATGCAAGACGTGAGGAAGACCGCGCTATTGCACTGTCAGAAGATGCGCGTGATATAACCCAGCTTATTGGGCGGATTGAAAACAGTGCGCGGCTGCGTGAGCAATTGGCCGCATTGCCGGGGCCAATATTGCCTTTAACTGCAGGTGCAGGCAAAGGCGCGGATGGTGCTCCAAAACCAGACGAAAAAGGCAAAAAACCGGTTTATATGATGCCAGTTGCAGGGCAGGTTTTGACCGGCTTTGGCGAGGTATCAACCAGCGGTGTTTCTGCGCGCGGGGTGCGGCTGAAAGTGCGTGAACAGGCCCAGATTACAGCACCTGCCGCTGGCCGTATCGAATTTGCAGGGGCCTATCGCGGCTATGGCCAAATCATCATTATCGAACATGGTGATGGCTGGACCAGTTTGATTACCGGAATTGATGATATTGATGTTTCAGCAGGCGCGAATATCACCCAAGGCGCACCGCTGGGTCAGGCTATAGGCGGCACACAGAGCGTTTTGCTAGAATTGCGCCGTAAGGGTAAGCCGGTTGACGTGGCGACATTAATAGCTGCGGGGTAAAGGGCTATTCCTTTAGCGCCTCACGCTCTGCATCACTAAGCAAAACACAGCCAAAGCCTTCGCGAAATTCCGCCTGATCTTCCGCCAATAATGCAATGGTTGCCGTAACGCGTTTATCCGCTTCATCATCGGACAGGGTCACCAGCTCCATGCCTGGTTCCAGATCCTTTTCACAATCATTGAGCGAGCGCTCACCAACATAACGGCATGAGCAGACAACCCGTGCAGCATAGCCAGTACCGACATCGGTATAAGCCTTTATTGCGCTGAAATTCCACACAAAGATCAGCACAATCAGCGCCAACACGGCCAATATTGCATATATAATATAGCGCGCTTTAGGGTTTTTGCCCGATTTCTCAGGGCCGGATTGCGTTGATGCGCTGGCCATTAATATCATCCTTGTTTATGCAGGGTTGCAATACGTCACTCGCAACAGAAAGTAACCCCGCAAATGACCATGCGCATTATAGCTACATCTCAATTTGCCAAATATGCGCTGGGCATCGGGGCTGCTATAGCCTTAAGCGGCCTTGTCTTTTCCGGCGCTGCGGTGGCGGAAGGCGAAGAAGCGCAGGGCATCAGCCAATTTGCAGATGCTGATAATATAAGCGGTGAAGCGCTTTCCCGTGCGGTTGCGCCTTTATTTGACGATGATGAATATGCCGAAACCCGTGCTGTCATCATCATGCAGGATGGTAAGGTCGTGGCAGAGCGTTATGCGCCGGGATATGATGAGAATACCCGTTTTGTAAGCTGGTCCATGGCCAAAACAGTAACAGGCGTATTGGTCGGTATCATGATTGCGGACGGGCGGCTGGTGCTGGATGACCCTGCGCCAGTGCCCGAATGGCTGCGCCCGGGGGATCCGCGCGGCGCGATTACGCTGCGCCATTTGCTGCATATGTCATCGGGTCTGG
>CAZAHS010000285.1:0-2677 GCA_964484855.1 uncultured Sphingomonadaceae bacterium
CCATCCAGAACAACATTATTAATGACCAGGCAATTAATATAGCCGCGGGCGCAAGCAAAGACGTATCAACCATAATATTCCCCTATATTTAAATAAGGGATGTAGGCCCCGTTTCAGGTTAAAGTCAATTTACCGCAATGCCGCCTGCACAGCATTAGCGCGACAATATCACCACATTATCGGGCAGCCAGTCCGTGCGGATGCTGCCATCATAGAGGCTGTTCATTGGTGGATCACTGACATCATAGCAATCAGACTCGCCAAAGCCGTTAAATGATGTGCGCATTGCAGCGCCATAAGCGCCGATCATACCGATTTCGATATAATCGCCAGCGCCAATATTCGCAGGCAACGGAAATGGCCCTGACATATAATCAATATCATCACAGGTTGGACCAAAAAAAGCGAAATCGCTATATTCACTATCTGTGTTAGAAAACGCCCTTACCGGAAAGCGCCAACCAATATGCGCAGCATCAAATAATGCGCCATAGGCTCCGTCATTAATATACAGCTCGTCGCCGCGGCGGCGTTCAACGCGTACAATCAAACTGTTATATTCAGCGCATAAAGCGCGGCCCGGCTCACACCATAATTCGGCGGAATAGCTGATGGGCAGGCTTTCAAATGTGCGGTCAATTATCTTAAAATAATCTTCCAGCGGCGGCGGTGTCATATCAGGATAGATAGACGGGAAGCCGCCACCAACATCAACAATATCAATAGTAACAGATGCATCGACAATGGCCGCGCGCACACGTTCCAGACCTTGCACAAAGGCGTGGGGGGTCATTGCTTGGCTGCCGACATGGAAGCATATGCCCAAAGTTTCAGCAACTTGACGTGCCGCTTGCAGCAAAGGCGTGATTTCATCCGCAACCGCGCCAAATTTGGCGGCAAGGCTGAGTTCGGCATATTCTGATGATACGCGGATGCGGACGCATAAAGTCAAATCATCGGCATTTTCAGTTGCCGTTTGTATCTTTTCCAGCTCCTCAATGCTGTCCAAAGAGAAAACCCTTACGCCATGCTCAAAATAAGCCTCTTTAATGGCCTCACGCGTTTTAACCGGATGCATGAAGCACATGGTTGCGCCAGGCAATGTGCTCGCAACAAGCCTGACCTCGGCTATGGATGCCACGTCATAATGGTCAATTCCAGCTTTCCACAGGCATTGCAACAGACCCGGCGAAGGATTTGCTTTCACCGCGTAAAGTGATTTTCCTGGAAATTTCTCTACAAAAAAACGCGCCGCACGTTCAGCGGCATGCTGCCGGTTCAGGATGACAGACTCTGCCGGTTGCAGCGCTGTAATTAGCGCGTGCGCGTCAGAATAGCTTTGAGACAGGTTGGACAATCAAGGGACCTCCTAGAAAATACTGCGTTTCAAGCTGCCTTGCGGTTTGGAAGTCCCCTTGGGGCAGCGGAGCAACCGGTTATCCGGCATAATGTAATAAGTAAAGAATTTTGTTGCGCAAAAGTTCCATCGACCGGTCAAAATTCTCGGCTTTTTAACTCAGCCGATCGCGAAATACAGTCCAGTCAAACTCCTTAACGCAGCGCAGCTCGTCAGTTTCACTGTCCCAGAGCCAGATAGAGGGCAGGGGGACACCATTAAATGTTGTGGTCTTCACCATGGAATAATGCGCCTGATCCAGAAAAGCGATACGTTGCCCGGGCTCAGCAGGCACAGGCAGACGAAAATCACCAATAATATCACCCGCCAGACAAGATGGCCCGCCGAGGCGCACCGTCTCACCATCGCGCGCTTCTAACAGCATTGCAGGGCGATAGGGCGCTTCAATCACATCGGGCATATGGCAAGTGGCGGAAATATCAGTGATAGCCACCGGCATGTCATTGTCCATAACGTCCAATATCTCACCCACCAAAATACCGGCATCGAGCGCAACCGCCTCGCCAGGCTCCATATAAATTTCACAGCCCGAAGTCTCGCGCAAATCTTCTAGGAAGGCGACAAGCTCCTCGCGTTGATAATCACTGCGCGTAATATGATGCCCGCCGCCCAGATTGATCCATTTTAACTGGTCAATATGATCGGCGATATAAGGCACAATTGCCTCCCAAGTGCGGTAAAGCGGTTCAAAATCCTGCTCGCATAATGTGTGAAAATGCAGGCCATCAATCGCCTCAAAATGCTCTTCGGATAATTGGCTGATGGGGAAACCCAATCGGCTATGCGGTTGGCAGGGGTCATATTTGGCGACCTCGCCCTCCTGATGCTCTGGGTTAATCCGCAGCCCAATATCAAATTGTTCGCCGCCATCACGCAGCCCGCGAATAAGCGCGGAATGGCGCGCAATTTGCTGCGGCGAATTAAAGATTACATGATCGGAAATAGCGCAAATTTCGGGTAATTCACTGGGTTTATAGCCGGGCGAATAAGTTGCAATTTCGCCATTATATTTGTCAAAGGCCAGCCGCGCCTCCCACAGGCCAGAGGCGCATACGCCGTCCAAATGATTGTCTATCATCGGCGCGACATCCCACATGCAAAAGGCTTTGAGCGCGGAGAAAATATGCGCACCGGATTGCAGCTTTATATCTTCTAATATTGCAAGATTTTCTCGCAGCTTGGCGGCGTCCACCACAAAGGCAGGAGTTGGCACGCGGCTGAGATCGAAATGGGCGAAAGCGCCCGGATGTCCGGCTTTTG
>CAZAHS010000286.1:0-2653 GCA_964484855.1 uncultured Sphingomonadaceae bacterium
TGGCTGATAATTTTGTCGATATGGCGCGCATGAAAGCGCAGAAATTTGAGCCTGAGGATGTGCTGTTCGCTGATCTGGTAGCAGAAGCAGCGGAAGCGCTTTGGCCGCAATCATCATCGCGTGATATTCGTATCAATATTGAAGATGAGAGCGATGCAGCCTTTATTGCAGGCGAGCGCTCAAGCCTATCACGCGCTTTTATTAATCTGTTTGATAATGCCGTGAAATATAGCCCAAAAGGCAGCGAAATCAGCGTTACAATAGACCATCTTGAGCTAGGCAAAGAACGTTTTGTAAGATGTATGATTGACGATCAGGGCGAGGGTATAAACAAAAATATATTGCCGCGCCTATTTGGCCGATTTGCCAGCACGAATGATAGTGTCGATCAAGGCCCGTCTGGCATAGGCTTAGGCTTACACTATGTTAAAACCGTGATTGAGCGCCATGAGGGAGATATTCAGGCAGAAAATCTGAAACAAGGGGGAGCCAGGTTCATCATTTTGTTGTCGGCGCTGGATGATGAGGATTTAGAATAAATATAGGGCCTGCCCTATTCGCGTCCGGTCCGGTGAATAATCTTATTACCATTCGGATTATCAATTCCCGAAAGCGCAGCATCCACCAAATAGGGCAGAGTTTCATTCAATCTGGCCTTACAATGATATTCAGATGCGTTGCCGCGGAAAACGCGCGCGCCATCTGAAAGACGCACAATAGCGATACTCAGGCGCTGCTCTACATCATCACAGGATTGCAGCGGCTTATTCTTCTTGGGTGCGCTAATAACCTTATTTTGATTGCCGCTAACAGATTGTACGGTAACGCCCACTGATGCCGGTCTTTCTGACAAGGAAATGGTTAGCGAATAATTTGCATTATCCGTGTCTCTGCGCCAGCCACGCGCCACCAGGCGTGAGATGACCATATTATGCGCGCTCGTTTCTTCCGCAGATTCGTCACCGGGCGCATTGACCAGCACAAAAGTAGCGGCCTGCGCTTCGGGCGCACGCCCTTCACTGGCAACACGCGTCGCAATGGGGGCGGAACATGATATAGCCAGCGCCCCCAAACACAGAGCAATAAGCGGCTTTTGCAAAATCATAACCATTGCATTCACCCTATCCATTATGTGTAAGCAGAAAATAGATGACATAAAACCAACTAAAAAAGCCGTGAACAATAGCCCATAATACCGACTGATGCGCCGTATAGCTGATAACAATGGCTAGCGCGCTGCCGAAAGACAGGCCGTTTTTCACAAACTCCCGCTGAACCACTACGCGCCTATCTGCCATTATGCAGCCTTCTCAACCCGCTCCGGCAATTGCGCTGTTAACATCTCTGCCAGCGTGAAAGACAGCTCCAAAGACTGCGCAGCATTAAGCCGCGGGTCGCAATGGGTGTGGTAACGATCGCCCAGTCCAGCATCAGTAACCGCGATGCCGCCACCTGTACATTCTGTAACATCCTTGCCGGTCATCTCCACATGGATACCGCCAGCCACAGTGCCTTCAGCGCGGTGAACCGCGAAAAAGCCGGCCACTTCCTGCATGATACGTTCAAAGGGACGCGTTTTAAAGCCGCTCTCTGCCTTGATAACATTGCCGTGCATCGGGTCGCATGACCAGACAACGGGATGCCCTTCTGCCTTAACAGCACGCACCAGTTTCGGTAATCCAGTCTCCACCTTATTATGGCCGAAGCGCGAAATCAGCGTGATCCGCCCCGGTTCACGGTCTGGATTCAACTCATCAAGTATTTTCAACAATATATCCGGCTCCAAACTTGGCCCGCATTTAATGCCAATCGGGTTTTCTATGCCGCGCATAAATTCAACATGTGCAGAACCATCAAAACGCGTGCGGTCACCAATCCAAAGAAAGTGCGCAGATGTGTCATACCAGCCGCCAGTTAATGAATCCTGACGTGTCATCGCCTGCTCATAACGCAGCAAAAGCGCTTCATGGCTGGTGTAGAATTGGGTCGCCTTTAGCTGCGGAACAGTATCAGGATTGATCCCGCATGCTTCCATGAACGAAAGCGCCTCACCAATACGTTCGCCCATTTCATTATATTTCTTCGCCCATGCGCTACGCTGTACAAAATCCAGGGTCCAGCCATGGACGCGCTGCAAATTGGCATAGCCGCCACTGGCAAAGGCCCTGAGCAGGTTAAGCGTTGCCGCTGACTGGCTATAAGCACGAAGCATCCGCTCAGGATCAGGCTCTCGCGCCGCAGCATCAAATTCAATGCCGTTGATAATATCGCCGCGATAGCTGGGCAATTCCACATCACCCTGTTTTTCAACTTCTGATGAACGCGGCTTTGCAAATTGGCCTGCCATCCGCCCGATTTTCACCACTGGCTGTTTGGAACCGAAGGTCAGCACAACAGCCATTTGCAAAATGACGCGAAAAGTATCGCGAATATTATTGGGATGGAATTCGGCAAAACTCTCCGCACAATCGCCGCCTTGCAGCAAAAATGCCTCACCAGCCGCAACCCGCGCCAGATCTTTTTTCAGGTCGCGCGCTTCCTCCGCGAAAACCAAGGGCGGATAGTTTGATAGGGATTGCTCTGTCCGGGCCAGCGATGCTTCATCACGATATTCCGGCATATGCCGGGCCTCAAACCCCCGCCAACTATCGGG
>CAZAHS010000287.1:0-2651 GCA_964484855.1 uncultured Sphingomonadaceae bacterium
CAAAACAGCAACATTTGTAATTACCGGAGAGCGCAGTGCATAATGCGAAAATCCTGATCGTTGAAGACATTATGTCTTTGTCACTCGCCTATAAGGTGCTGCTGGAGGCCGCAGATTTTGTTGTCGATACAGTGCCAACATTGGAGGATGCAACAAAAGCCATCGCATCGCGGCAACATGGTTTTTCAGCAATATTGCTGGATCTAAACCTGCCTGATGGTGACGGTTTGGATTGGCTGCAACGCAATGAACATATCATAAAAGAATGCGCTGTTATTGTCGCTACCGCAGACAGCTCGCTGAACCGCGCCATAGATGCCATGCGGCTGGGCGCATATGACTTCATGGTCAAACCCATATCGCACAAAAGGCTGGTTGCATCATTTACCAGCGCGATTGAAACGCGTTTTGAGCCAGTGATAAGTGATCCAACAAAGCCCGCCGACACAAAAGCAACCAAAGGCTTTCAAGGCTTTTTGGGTGAAAGTGCGGTGATGCGTGATGTTTATGGACAAATATCCAATGTCTCTAACTCCAAAGCGACGATTTTCATCACAGGGGAAAGCGGCACCGGCAAAGAGGTTTGTGCAGAAGCAATCCATAATTCTGGCGGCCGCGCAAAACGTCCTTTCATTGCCATAAATTGCGGCGCTATTCCTGAAAATCTGCTCGAATCCGAATTATTCGGCCATTTAAAAGGAGCATTTACCGGCGCGTTGTCAGATAAAGTTGGCGCGGTTCAAGCGGCGCAGGGCGGCACATTGTTTCTCGATGAAATTTGCGAAATGGAATTAAAACTGCAAGTCAAATTGCTGCGCTTTTTGCAAACCGATACCATTCAGCGTGTAGGTTCAACCAGAACAGAAGATGTAGATGTGCGCATAATCTGCGCAACCAACCGCAACCCGCAGGCAGAGGTCGCCGCAGGGCGCTTTCGTGAAGATCTATATTATCGCCTTGCCGTTGTGCCGATGCATTTGCCGCCACTGCGCGCGCGCGGTGAAGATATTATCCATCTGGCAAATGCTTTTCTGACCCGCTTTGCCCAGGAAGAGGGAAAGCATTTTGAACCGGTTTCGCGGGCGCTTGCCCAAACATTGAGCGCACATATGTGGCCCGGCAATGTGCGCGAATTGCAAAACCTGATGCGCCGCGCTGCGGTGATGTATCCCGGCCCGAATTTGGACATGTCTCTGGTCGCAGAGCTCAGCATGGCGCAGCCTGTTTTGCAACAGGGTCATGCGGTGGATTTAGCGCATGATAATATCATGCCTGCGCAAAATAATGCTGGTACCTATGCCGAAACCGCAAGCGAAACGCCGCATATGGCTGCGCCTTTGGCATTGCCTGGGCAAAATCTATCGCAATTTGATGGCATGACCATGGACCAGATTGAGAATATAATTGTCGAATATTTCATAGAAAAACATGGCGGCAGCGTGCCCAGTGCTGCGCGTAAATTGGGGCTAAGCCCGTCAACAATCTATCGCAAGCGCGAACGCTGGCAGAGCGATGGCCAGCTCTCCGCTTAGGGGCAGGTGCTAGCTTTGGGTAAGTGAAACCCACCAAAAGCGTTTAATCACCTAGCTTTTTGCGATCATCTACAATCTTCATGGTCGCCACGCCGCTATGGCCCAGTTCTACGCTAGCAAAGGGGCCGCCATGGCAATAATGGCCAAGGTCAGTTGGATCTAACGGCCCTTCTTCGGCATAAATTTCTTTGGCAAATTGCTCGGCATTATCTTTGGGCCGATAGCCCAAATGCCGCGCCCCGCTATTATCAACCGGCGCGCGGTCATTATTCGACACGCCGTAAATGACCGAATAGCCAGTAATTGGCGTAGTGATTGCCTGCTCCACCAAATGCACCAGATCATCATAGCTCAGCCATGATCCAACAGCGCGGGCATTGGTTACCTGTGCGCAGGTCAATATGCGCAGACACACCGCTTCTAGCTTGCGCTTTTCCCAATACATGCGCGCCAAATCCTCGGCAAAGCATTTGGCCAGCCCGTAATATGTATCGGGCCGATGCGGCGCATCAACGCCAATAGGCTCATTTTTCGGGTACATGCCCACTGCGTGAATAGAGCTGGCATAGACCACGCGGCGCACCCCGTGCTGGTGCGCGGCCTCCCATATATTATAAGCACCGATGATATTCGGCCCCAAAATCTGATCAAATGGCGCTTCATCGGCAATGGCGCCAAAATGCACCACCATATCCGCGCCCTCCAACAGCGTATGAATCGCATCATAATCCGCCAGATCAGCCGCAGCATAAGTCTCTCCGGCATAGAGCTTGCCAATATCGTCCGACAAATCGGTGGAGAGCAGATTGTCCGCCATTTTGCTAAGCGGTTCGCGCAAATAGGAGCCAAGACGCCCTGCTGCGCCGGTTAAAACAATTTTCTGCATGACTATTCGCCCTTTCATAAACATTGCGGTCTGCCCGCCAAATTGCATCTGCTGATAGCAGGATTTGGGGGATAGCAAACTACATTAGCTTGTAATGCCGCGCGGCCTTATTGATATAACCCACAGCTAGGCGCAGATGCGCACAAATTCCCTTTCACGCCATGGCGGTTTATCCATGGAATGGAGCCAAATATGTCAGAGAAAACCATCAAAAAAGCCAAATTGCTGATCGT
>CAZAHS010000288.1:0-2650 GCA_964484855.1 uncultured Sphingomonadaceae bacterium
CTGGTTGGATTTGCAGAACGCGAATCCGAACGGCGAAATTGTTGCAAACTGGGAATCGTGCGCAGGGCATTCTCAATCCGGCCGCTTGCCTCATTATCCAGCGTAAAGCGTCCCAAATTGGTTATGGCATAGGCCTTATCACCAATTGGGTTATCTAAAGGCGCACCGATAACCACGATATTATCAATATCTAGCGGAATTGTTACCAATGGAACAGGACCGTCATCGCGCGGCGCTTCACGCTCTGCACAGTCCAGCAATTGGCACACATCTGTATCTGCATCCTGATCGGATGTTTGTGCCATCGCGCTTTGCGGATATAATGACACAAGTGCAGTACCGGCCCATAGAAAAGCTTTTTTCATATAATCTTACTCAATAATGGCATTGTCAGGGTGAGCGGCAATAAAGGCTGGCAGCTTGGCCAGATCATTATGAATGCGCGCTAATTTGGGGAAATCATCCATTGGCAGGGCAAAACGCTCTGCATTATACATTTGGGCAGTCAGGCAAATATCAACCAAATTGGGCGTATCGCCGCCAAAAATACCGTAATCTGGCGCATCCTGCTCCAGCGCGGCATAGCCTGTCGCCATCCAATGGTGCATCCATTGCACGACATGCGGCTGGCTATGGCCAAAAGGGTCTTTCAAATATTGCCAGACGCGCAAATTGTTGATCGGGTGAATATCGGCAATGATAGTCATCGCTTGGGCCAGCACCTGCGCACGTTCAATCGGCGCGGCGGGCAGCATTAGCGGCTGTGCGGCATGGCTGTCCAAATAGTCAATAATGGCCAGTGATTGCGTCAATTCATGCCCGTCTATGCTTAGCAGCGGCACCAGCCCCTGCGGATTGCGCGCTATATAAGCCGCGCCTTTTTGCTCGCCTTCCAGCAGATTGACCGACACAGACCGAAAAGGAATGGCTTTCAAATGCAGCGCCAAGCGCACGCGATATGCTGCTGTGGAGCGGATATAATCATAAAGAATAGTTTCAGCCATATTCTCACCTTTCGGCTAAGGTTGGTCGCGGACAATGGTGGCGCATTACGCGCAATGCAACCCTTGTTTCGTTAGCGGGCCTTGTTTCACAAACGGCCTTGTTTCACCAGCGGATTGCCTTTAGCTGCACGCTATGCCCGATGCACATCCGCCCGTTCGCTTAAGCCTGTTTGCCAAATACCCTGTGCCGGGGCTTGCCAAGACGCGGCTTATCCCTGCCTTAGGGCCGCAAGGCGCAGCCGCATTGCACCGCCATTTGGCAGGGCGGACATGCCGCATCTTGCTGGAAAGTGGGCAAAATGTCACCGTGCATTATACCGGCGCGCAGCAGGCCGATATGCGCGCATGGCTGGGCGATGGCCCTGATTTAGAGCCGCAGCCAGAGGGCGATTTAACCGCGCGTTTATTGGCCGCGCAAATCGATGGGCCGCAAATCTTTTTCGGGGCTGATACACCCGATCTGTCTGTGGATATTGTCAGGCAGGCCATAACCGCTTTGGCCGATCATGCGGTCACTATCGGTCCGGCGGAAGATGGCGGCTATTATCTTATCGGCATGCAAAAGCCGCTGCCTACGCTGTTAACCGATATGCCATGGAGCACAGAAAAAGTGCTGCCCACCACTTTGGCGCGGCTAGATGCTATGAATATCATTCCGCATATGCTGCCCATATTATCCGATTGTGACCGACCGGAAGATCTGGAGCGCTGGCCCGAACTTAAAGATTTCGCCCGCATATGAGCCTGACCTTGCTTATACCCGCATGGCAGGAAGAACGCGCCCTGCCCGCGACCATCGCCAATATCGCCGCGCTCAATCCGCAGCCGGACGAGATATTGCTGGTTGATGGCGGCAGTGATGACGCAACGTGCGATTTGGCGCGCGCGGCAGGGTACCGCGTCATAATCGCCCCTGAAAAAGGGCGCGGCCCGCAAATCAACTATGGCGTTGAGCAGGCGGCCAGCAATTATGTCTTGGTGCTGCATGCCGATAGCCTGCTCCCCACAGATGCAGTCGCTCATGTGCGCACAGTTTTGGCTAACCGCAAAATTGCGCTGGCCAGTTTTTGCCCGATCATTCGCGGTACAAAAACCCGCTGGTTCACCACCGCGCATAATTTTATCAAAACATGGTACCCCATAGTCACGCATCCGCGCCTGTTTTTTAAGGGCGTAAGGCTGCTGTTCGGCGATCATGCCATGTTTTTCCGCCGCGATGACTATCTGGCCGTTGGCGGCATTCCGGCAGAAGCCACGATTATGGAAGAAGCCGACTTATGCATCCGTTTGGCGCAGCGTGGGCGGGTAAAACTGACTATGAAACCCGTCATTACCTCTGACCGGCGCATTGCCGAATGGGGGCCGCTAAAGGCCAATTATCTCTACTTAAAAATCGGCATTATGTGGACATTTGGCGCAAGGGAAAGGCTGAAAGATATCTACCCCGATATCCGTTAAATCATGATTATAAGGCCCAACGCCGCCAAGCCCATATCAAAGCAATCAGCAGCAGTAATTCGACAATAACTTCCGTTATGACAACAAAATTGTAGTTGGCGTGCGCCAGTGTCCAAAACAGCCTGACAGCAACAATTGCGCCGATCATAAGTGCATTAATACGAATTTTGGTCCGCGCTTCGGCAATA
>CAZAHS010000289.1:0-2633 GCA_964484855.1 uncultured Sphingomonadaceae bacterium
CTTCTGTAATCTGCGCGCCAGACAGGTGGGCAATCTCCACATCGGCCTGTGCGCGGGCGCGTTCTTTGCGCACGGCTTTGCGTTTGCGTGAGACAAAACTGGCCAGAAAATCATCAAAATCGCTGTAACCATCATTGGTCCAGTGAAATTGCGTATCGCTGCGCATCAGCCAGCCTGCTTCGGCAAAGATGGCGCGTTCGCGCTCGCTTAAAAAAGTCGCATGGGCGGAAGAAAATTCATTCTGCACCGTGAAATTTTGCGCCGCGGCAATGAGCGGCAAATGCCATTTCTCATCCGCCGCCAGCAAGCGCGGGCCTGTCGCCGGTGTGAAGGGCGATGCAATTTGTACCTTGGGGTAATATTGCCCGCCCGCAGCTTCAAACGCATGCGCCCAGCTATGGTCAAACACATATTCGCCTTGGCTATGGCCTTTGAGATAGCTTGGCATAGCGGCGGCCAGCCTGCCCGTTTCATCCTTGATGGTAAGATAAGCCGGTTGCCAGCCAGTGCCTGCGCCAACACTGCCAGAATCCTCCAGCGCCGACAAAAAGGCTGCGCTGGTAAAGGGATTATCGCCGCTTGCTTTGTTAAGCGCATCCCAATCATCATGATCCAGATCGCCAAAATTGCTGGCAATTGCGGCATGGATGACATCGGGTTCATTCATAAAAAGCGATGTGCCTTAAGACGTTATGGCAATAATGGCGTCCACTTCAACTGCTGCATCAAGCGGCAGTGCAGGCACGCCAACCGCGCTGCGGGCATGCTCGCCTTTTTCGCCAAAGACTTTCTGCATCAGATCAGAAGTACCGTTAATCACCTTGGGCTGGTCCGTAAAATCGGGCGTGCAGGCGACAAAACCGCCCAGCTTGACCACCTTTTCAACACGGTCCAAATCACCGCCAAGCGCCGCTTTCATCTGCGCGATCAGGCCAATGCCGCATGCCTGCGCGGCGCTATAGCCTGTATCAACATCATGATGCTCGCCCAGCTTGCCCGTGACCAAAGCGCCATCGACAAAGGGCAATTGGCCGGAAATGTAGAGCAAATTTCCGCTCATCACATAGGCCTTATAAGAGGCAACAGGCGCGGCGGCTTCGGGCAGGGTGATGCCCAATTCGTTCAGGCGGGTGTCAATGGTTCCGGTCATATCATGTCCTTATATAATGTGCCTCAAGCGGCGGCGGATTGCGGGGCGCTGGCTGGCTCGCCCTGCGCCAAACGCTCCAATATCCATGGCAGGGCAGCATCCCATTCATCAATACGCGCATGGGCATGGCCAGCAATATGCGCACAATCAAAATGCGGCGCAACCTGCGGCTCGCCAATCATATGCAGCCGCCAAGTATCCGGCGCAATATCGCTAACCGAGCCATGATGCTGGGGCAAATCATCAATGAACAGCGCCACGCTGGGCTGATAATCCGCGACAATGCGCTTTAGCGCCTCGCCCTTTGGCCCCTGATTGGTGTGGACAGGGTGATGAATGCCAAAAGCGGCCAATTGCGCGGTTCGTGCCTCACGCCGGTCATCCATCAAATTGGTCAAAATCGCTACATCGGCCACTTTGCTGATTTCCGTGATAGCATTGACCGCGCCTGCAATAGGGTTTTGCCGGTGCATTTCGGTATCAAAAAATCCACCCAATAATGACCAGATTCGCGCTGGCTCGACTGTCTTTGCCGTTTTGCGATCCGTCAGCGCATTGGCAAAATCACCGCCCTGCATGGCAAAATCAATGCCATGTTCTTCATCCAGCCATTCGCTAAACGGCACGACCATGTGCAGCAGCACTTCATCACAATCAGTAATTAAAAGCGGTTTGGTCATAATATTTTATTGTCCGTCCAATTGGTGTATGGCCCGCGCCAAATGTTCGGGCGCAATGTTAAGATCATCCGATGCGGCCAGCAAATCCGGCTCATGCGATGCCAGCCAGCCCATCAGCGCAGAGAGCACTTCCGCGCTTCCGGCCCGTTCGCGCAGATCATCAACAGAAAGCCCCGTCATATCCAGCAGGCGCTGGCTGCGATTATCATCACTCAGCACCCAAGCCAACACTTGCAGCGCAATAATATCGGCCGGTTCGCCATCGCCGGTTTTGCTACCAACAGATTTTTGAAAAGGATCGGCCATATTTTGGCGGTGCTCGCTTGATGTTTGCATGATAGCAGCGCATTGATGGCTGGCAATCATGGCCGGTTTGCCTGTATCAGGTGAAAACATCATGTGTGATGCATAGCCTGTCTTTCAAGTGCCATGAAGGCAGGCCAGCGGCAAGAGCGTAATATCACGGCGCAAGAATTTTGGGCAAAAAGGCCAGAGGGACGGAATAAAACAGCTATGGCAAAACGGATTTTGGTGGTCGAAGATAATGATCTGAACCGCAAATTATTCTGCGATCTGTTGCGCGCGCATGGTTATAGCGTGGAGCCAGTGGCCGATGGCCGCGAAGTGCTGGACAAAGCGCGCGAATTCATCCCCAATTTGATGATTATGGATATTCAATTGCCGCATATTAGCGGGCTGGAGCTGATCGAAGCAATTAAGGGCGATAAGACGCTAAAATCCATTCCCATATTGGCGGTGACTGCCTATGCCGGCACAGGCGACGAACAACGCATCCGCGCCGC
>CAZAHS010000290.1:0-2633 GCA_964484855.1 uncultured Sphingomonadaceae bacterium
TCTGGACGACAACGCCTTGGACGATTCCGGTTAATCAGGCGCTCGCTTATGGGCCGGATATTGATTATAGCCTTTTTGAAGCTACGAATGTTGCTGCTCTTCAAGGCAAGAAGTTCTTAATCGCACCACTTCTTTTAAAAGCCTTTAATGACCGTCTTGATAAGATGTTCGGCACAACGGTGTTATTGACGGGAAGCACGAGGATTAAAGGCTCTGAGCTTGCCGGAGCCATGGCCAAGCACCCGATCTATAATTATCTGCGTCATCCCCGCGCAGGCGGGGATCCATCTCTTGACGGCGATGCAAGCGGTGAGGGCGCGAGTTGGACCCCGGATCAAGTCCGGGGTGACGATTTGGGCTGTAGTGACGATGCGTTGGAATTTTACGCACGTCCGCGTCCGTTTCTGCCCGGTGATTTTGTTACCACTGATGCCGGTACAGGGCTTGTCCATATGTCGCCCGATCATGGCGAGGATGATTTTGACCTGTGCAAGGCGCATGGCATTAACCCCATATTCGCGGTTGAGGCGGACGGTTTTTACCGTGCGGACTGGCCGTGGCTGCCGCGCGGGAGCGAACATGCGGGCAGTGTCATCAACAAAAAATTTACTGCCGTCGATGGCCCGATCTGCAATGATCTGCGTGCGGCGGGTGCGCTTCTTTCTGCTGCTGAATTTGGCCATAGCTATCCGCATAGCTGGCGCTCCAAGGCGAAGATTATCTATCGCTGCACCCCGCAATGGTTTGTGCCGATGGATATGCCGCTTCCTAACCCAGTTACCGTTCGGGCTGAGCCTGTCGAAGCCTTGTCTTTGCGCAAAGAGAAAGACGGCCCTTCGATAAGCTCAGGGCAAACGGATTTGGAAAGAGGCCATGGCAAGGGCGTGAACCCCTCTTTGCGCGATGTGGCGCTGGATGAAATCCGCAATAAAGTACGCTTTGTGCCTGAACGCGGCAAGCGGCGGCTAGAATCCATGGTGGAGGGGCGGCCTGACTGGGTGCTGTCGCGCCAACGGGCATGGGGCGTGCCGATTGCGCTTTATGTGCACCGGCAAAGCGGCGAATATCTGAATGACCCAGCGGTCAATGCGCGGATTATTGCCGCTTTTGCCGCAGGCGGCGCGGATGCGTGGTTTGGCGCGGATCATCAGGCGCTGCTGGGCGCGGACCATGCGCTGGATGATTATGAAGTGGTGAACGACATATTGGATGTGTGGTTTGATAGCGGCTGCACCCATGCGTTCGTGCTGGAAAGCGGGCGCTGGCCCGATCACCAATCCCCGGCGGACCTCTATCTGGAGGGCAGTGACCAGCATCGCGGCTGGTTCCAATCATCCTTGCTGGAAAGTTGCGGCACACGCGGGCGCGCACCTTATAAGGCAGTGCTGACGCATGGCATGACGCTCGATAAAACGGGCCGCAAAATGTCCAAATCACTGGGCAATACGCTGGACCCCAAAAAGGTTATCAACGCGCAAGGGGCGGATATTTTGCGCCTATGGGCGGCGAGTGTTGATTTTACCGAAGATCACCGCATTGGCGATGAGATTCTGAAAACCGTATCGGACAGCTACCGTAAATTGCGCAATACGTTCCGCTATATGTTGGGCGCATTGGCCGATTATGACGCCGATGCAGAAGCGGTGGATTATAGCGCTATGCCGGAGCTGGAACGCTATATATTGCACCGTCTGGCAGCGCTGGATGCGGTGTTGAAGCAAGCGGTGAATGATTTTGCATTTGGCAAATATGTCCGCGCCATTAGCGATTTTGTGAATGATGATCTGTCGGCCTTTTTCTTCGATATTCGCAAAGATTGCCTTTATTGTGATGTCGGGCCGCAATTGCCGCATGGTACTGACACGCGCCGCGCCTATCGCAGCGTGGTCAATATTTTGTTTGAAGCGCTAACCCGCTATATTGCGCCGGTTCTGGTGTTCACATCAGAAGAGATTTGGGCGGCGCGATACCCTGATGGCGAAAGCGTGCATCTGGCTGAATGGCCGCAAATTGATGCAGGCTGGCATGATGATGCGCTGGCGCAAAAATGGCAGACATTGGGCGCGGTGCGGCAAAATGTTAATGAGGCGATTGAGCCGCTGCGCCGCGAAAAAACCATCCGCTCCAGCTTGGAAGCAGAAATTGTTTACCCGCTGGCCGATTTGCCGGTTTCTGCCGATGAATTTGCCGAATTGTGCATCATTGCGGGCGTAAGTGACGGGGGCGAGGTGGCGGTTAGCAAAACCGCGCATAATAAATGTGGCCGTTGCTGGCGGTTAATCCCCGATGTGGCAGAAGATGGCGCATTATGTGGCCGCTGTGACAGCGTGCTCAATGGCACAAAAGGCGAAGAAGGCGCGTAATGGCGGTGACGGACAAACAGGTGAAAAGCTACCGTATTCAGGGCTTGATATTGGCCGCGATTATTTTTGTCGCGGATCAGGCCGTGAAATATATGGTGAGCATACCCTTAGCGTTGGAATCGCGCATTACCATTGAAATCATACCCTTTTTCAACCTGACTTGGGCGAAAAATTATGGCGTGTCTTTTGGTATGTTAACCGCGCAAACACCAACCCATCGCTGGCTGTTGGTGGCGATGACGGGGCTGATTGCAGCGATTGTTTTTGTGT
>CAZAHS010000291.1:0-2604 GCA_964484855.1 uncultured Sphingomonadaceae bacterium
GAGCTTGATTATGGTTATAGCGCGCCAAATGCTGACCAATATCTTAGCAATGAGCGGGCTTTGGCCAATTTGGGCAAGGGGCGCGACCATCTGCATGATATTGTAGAGGTTGCCATGGTTGATGTGGGTGATGCCGCTGGTACCATCGGTTCGCCTTTTGGTGATGGCATTCCTATCCCCAAAAAACAGCGTGCAAAAGCGCAAGCCGATATAGATGCGGGGCAGGAGGATGCTGACAAATCCGCAAAGTTAGCGGCTGCTGCGCAACCTGTTCTGGAACAGGTACTGCCAAGCAGTTCTGGAGAAATCGGCGATGAGCCTTCATCGCGTCAGGATAATAATGATGGACCGCAAGAGTCTGTAAATCCTGATATTGATGCCGCTAAAGACGGCGATCAAAATGGGGAGGATGCCGGTCGATGATGATCGTGGCAAAGGGCAAGGAGAGAGTGCGTCTTGCAACATTTCAATCGCAAGCGCTTATTGTAGCAAAGGTTCGCGCAATTGTTGTTTTGCTGCTTTTCGCTATTGCAGTCATCGCCATGGTGTCGCGCCTTTTCTATATTGGCGCGTTTGAAGAGCATAATGTTGCCAGCAATAATGGCACGCTATATGTGCCGCCGCGCGGTGATATTGTTGACCGCAATGGCCTGCCGCTGGCCCGCACAATCCAGGCCTTTGCTATTCGCGTTATTCCTGAAAAAATCATCGGTGATAAGCCGCAATTGGCGCAGCAATTGGCGCAGATTTTTCCTGATACCAGTGCAGATAGGTTTTTGGAGATATTAAACCGTAAGCGCCCTACATATTTACGACGCCGGGTTGTGCCGGATATCGCTAACAGAGTGCATGCTCTGGGCGAAGTGGGCTTTGAATTCCCGTCAGAAAATGAACGCTTCTACCCTCAGCACAGTTTGGGTGCGCATTTGCTGGGCTATGTAAATGCTGATGAAGATGGCGCTATGGGCGCTGAAGCGATATTGAATGAACGCCTGACCAGAGATGATTTGCGCAGTGAACCTGTGGCGCTGGCCATGGATGCGCGGGTACAGGCCGCGCTGGAGCAAGAGCTTGGCGCAGCAATGCTAAGGCTGGAGGCCAAGGGCGCTGCTGGAATTATTTTGGATGTGGATAGCGGCGAGGTTGTCGCACTTGCCTCCATGCCGGAATTTAACCCGAACAAGATTGAAAAAGGCGATATTCCGCGTCAGCTTAACACCGTTACAAACAATGTTTATGAACTTGGCTCTACTTTCAAGCCTTTGACAGTTGCGGCGGCGTTGGATGCTGGAACCGTAACCAATTTGGCAACGCGTTATGATGCAACAGAGCCTATTCGTATCGCCGGTTTTGTTATCAAGGACGACCACCCGCAAAATCGCTATCTAAATGTGCCGGAAACTCTGGTGCACAGCTCTAATATTGTCACTGCTCGTCTGGCTGATAATCTGGGAACAGAACGTATGCAGGCATTGGTGCGCTCGCTGGGTTTTGATGTGCAGCCAGATATTGGCCTGAAGCAAAAAGCGCAGCCTTTATGGCCATCAAAATGGGGCCGGACCAACAATATGACCATTGCCTATGGGCACGGTATTTCGGTTACTCCCATGCATTTGGCATCGGCTTATGCGGCCATGGTAAATGGCGGCATTTGGCGTCCGGCCAGCATTAGAAAGCTGAGCGAAAGTGAAATTCCAGAAGGCCGCCGCGTTTTCAAGGCATCGACCAGTGCGCGCATGCGGCAATTGCTGCGCATGATTGTTGTGCACGGCACAGGGCGCAGCGCAGATGCAAAAGGGTTTCGCATTGGCGGCAAAACAGGGTCTGCTGAAAAGCCGGAAGATGGCGGCTATAATAAGAAATCGCTTGTCTCCACCTTTGCTGCGGCCTTTCCAATGGACAATCCGCGTTATATTGTGATTAGCATGATTGATGAACCTGCGGGCAATGCCGCATCATCATTTCAGCGCACAGCCGCCTATACCGCAGCGCCGGTAATCCGCAATTTGGTGCCGCGTATTGGGCCTATGCTGGGCGTTATGCCGGACAATAAGCGCGATGTGAATATTAGCGAGCTAACGCCATTATTGTGGAAATCGGGAGGCTGATTATAACAGATTTATCATCCCTTTTCCCCGAACATGCAATGGCAGCCGGCACTGACAAGGTGACCGGTTTTGCTATTGATAATCGCAAGGTTGCGCCGGGCAATGTCTTTGGCGCCTTTGCCGGTGCGCGCTTTAATGGTGAGGATTATATCAAAGACGCGGTTGCCGCCGGCGCGGTCGCTATTGTGGCGCGGCCCGGTGTTGATACGCACGGCGCAGTGCATATTGCAGGCGATCAACCGCGCCAGATTTTCGCGCAAGCCGCCGCGCGGTTTTATAGGCCTATGCCCAATATGGTTGCGGCGGTAACGGGCACAAATGGTAAAACATCCACCGCAGAAATGACGCGCCAGCTTTGGCATATGGCGGGGCTGCAATCTGCATCCATTGGCACGCTGGGCATCACAACATCTTTTGATCACAGCTATACCGGCCTGACCACGCCCGATATTGTTACATTTTTGGCCAATATGTCTGGCATGGCGCGGCAGGGTAT
>CAZAHS010000292.1:0-2601 GCA_964484855.1 uncultured Sphingomonadaceae bacterium
GCGCATTTCTTCCAAAGCGCTGCCCGGCCCGCGCTGTTTTAGCTGCGCCATATCAATTGGCTCCATCAGCGATTTTTTGGCCAGCAAAACGGCATGCTCCGCCGTACCGCCAATGCCGATGCCCAACATGCCCGGCGGACACCAGCCTGCGCCCATTTGCGGGATCATATCCAGCACCCAATCGGCAATATCATCGCTGGGGTTCATCATCTTGAACTTGGATTTATTCTCACTGCCGCCGCCCTTTGCCGCAACATCAATATCGACCCTATTGCCCGGCACCATCTCAACATGCAGCACGCACGGCGTATTGTCGCCGGTGTTGCGGCGGGTGAAAGCAGGGTCTGCCAAAATGGACGCGCGCAATTTGTTTTCCGGGTGCAGATAGGCGCGGCGCACGCCCTGATCGACAATCTCCTGCATCGAGCGCGAGGTATCATCAATCCGGCAATCCATGCCCCATTTTATAAAGACATTTACAATGCCGGTATCTTGGCAGATCGGCCGATGCCCCTCTGCGCACATGCGGCTATTGGTCAAAATCTGGGCAATCGCATCCTTGGCGGCTGGCCCTTGCTCGGCTTTATACGCCTCCCCCAATGCGCGGATATAATCCATGGGGTGATAATAGCTGATAAATTGCAGCGCATCGGCAACGCTGTCGATCAGATCATCGGCTTTGATTAGGGTGGCAGTCATAAGATCGTCCTGTCGCAAATTTGCGGTCTGTTTTACATGGCCATAGTCTAAGCCAAGATAGTATTTTGGCCAAATATTTTATCGCGGCATGGCCGATAAGATTAGACATATAATATCATCGGGGCAGAGCGAGATGATGCCAGCAAGCCCATATCGGCTACAGAAACAGAGGAAAGCTGTCAGCCACATTGGACATATCAAAGTGACGGCTTTTGACGCGATTTTTTTATCAACACCATTGTCAGCAAATTGATCGAAATTTTCCCACAGGCAGCAAAAATAAATCTGTTTTTTAAGGAAGTGCGCAAACTCAACATGTTGCGGCGAAATAGGGGTTTTTGCTGCGACGAAACGAATCGGGCTTGCGGTAAACCGAGCCGTTAAACAGGCATTTACCCTCTTGCGTCTGAATCAGATATCGGCACAATAGGTGGTGTAATAAGGGATAAGAGGCATCAACCTATAGTATATCTATAGAATGGCAGTGATACGCACTATCGCTGTCAAATATTATGTGTCGTTACATTTATATGTGTGACGGCATTGGTTGGGCGGCATCTTGCAAGGCGTTAAAAAAGCGCTGTACCCGATGGCAAATAAACACGCTCAGAGAGATTCGTCTTGCGAATCGAACGAAGCAAGAACATGGTGAGGCAGTAATGGATTTTAGAGACACCGCGCAGGACAATGTTATGGACCAGAATAAGGCGGCAGATGCCGTGGATAGCCCCGACAATAATGCCATTGGTGATAATGCCATTGGTGGTGGGGCCGCTAATGCAGAAGAGGCAATGTTGATCGTGGAGAAAAAAGAGGGCGCAACATCTGCTGGCAAGAAAGATATTCCGTCCAGCAAGACCGTTAATGCGCGCCGCTTCACCATCGTCACCGATGATGCGCGTGATGCTAATCTAACCGAATTTGGCAAGGAAACTCTGGAAGACCGCTATTTGCTGCCTGATGAAAGCTATCAGGATCTGTTTGCGCGTGTGGCCGATGCTTATGCTGACGATCAGGAGCATGCCCAGCGGCTTTATGATTATATCTCAAAGCTCTGGTTCATGCCTGCAACGCCGGTGCTTTCCAATGGCGGCACGGGGCGCGGCCTGCCTATTTCTTGCTATCTTAACAGCGTGGATGATAGTTTGGGCGGCATCGTCAATACTTGGAATGAGAATGTTTGGCTGGCCAGTAAGGGCGGCGGCATTGGCACCTATTGGGGCAGTGTGCGCGGCATTGGTGAGCCGGTTGGCCTGAACGGCAAAACCAGCGGCATCATTCCTTTTGTGCGCGTGATGGACAGCCTAACTTTGGCGATTTCGCAAGGGTCGTTGCGGCGTGGTAGTGCGGCTTGCTATCTGGATGTTGACCATCCGGAGATTGAGGAATTTCTCGAAATCCGCAAAGCCTCTGGCGATTTTAACCGCAAGGCGCTCAATCTGCACCATGGGGTGCTGATTACCGATGAATTTATGGAAGCCGTGCGCGCGGGCGAAGAGTTTAATCTGAAATCACCCAAAACCGGTGAAGTGCGCGGCACGGTTGATGCGCGTAGCCTGTTCCAGAAATTGGTGGAAACCCGCCTTGCCACAGGTGAGCCTTATATCATCTTCAATGACACCGTAAACCGCGCCATGCCCAAGCATCACCGCGATTTGGGTCTAAAGGTTTCAACCTCCAATTTGTGCAGTGAAATTACATTGCCAACAGGGCGTGACCATCTGGGCAATGACCGCACGGCGGTCTGCTGCCTGTCATCGCTCAACCTTGAAAAATGGGATGAATGGTCGGTTGAGGACATGTTTGTCGAGGATGTCATGCGCTTCCTTGATAATGTATTGCAGGATTATATTGAGCGTGCGCCCGATGAAATGGCGCGCGCCAAATATTCCGCAGAGCGTG
>CAZAHS010000293.1:0-2592 GCA_964484855.1 uncultured Sphingomonadaceae bacterium
GAAACGCTGGTAGAAACGCCCAAATTACGCTGAGTACAGCGCAGCGTGACCGGCAATGTGGCATTGGATGAGGCGGTGGAATAGCTAACCGCTATGGCGTCCACTATGCCGCGAAAGAAATCAATCACCGGCAAACGCGCGATAAATTTTATCATCGCCGAATACATGATAGTGATAATCAGCAGGCAACCCAGATAGTTCAGGCCAACCAGCTTTGCCAGTGCCAGCAGCGCATCAAGGCCCAAAGTGCCGGCCACCCATGCCATGAGCGCGAACACGCCAAAGGGGGTTAGCTCCATCACAATCAGCGTGACCTTTTGCATGACAATGGAGCCACTATCAAAAATCTTTGCAACCGGCTTGCCATCCTCTTCGGCCATCAAAATGCCAATGCCGATCAGCAGTGCAAACACGATGAGCGGCAAAACGCGCACATCGGCCATCACCTGCACCGGACTATCGGGCACGATGGAGAGGATCATATCTATCGCGGTTGTTTCATTGGGCGGCGGTGTTTCACCCTTGGGGATGCCGCTAGTGTCCAGCCCCTCGCCCGGCTTAATCAGCGTGCCCAGCAACAGCCCCAGCCAGACGGCAATCTGGCCAGTCACAACAAATAAAATCAGAGCGCGGCCGCCAACTTTGCCCAATTTGCGAATATCGCCAATGGAGGCAACACCCGCAACCAGAGAGAAGAATATAAGCGGGACGACCAGCATCTTAATCGACTTGATGAAAAAATCACCAATCCATTTGATGCTCTCTGCCTCTGGCCCCCAGAAATAACCGCAAATAATGCCCAATATAAGCGCGGCAATAACCCGCTGCCAAAGCGGAATAGCGAACCAGAAACGCAACATGAAAATCCCCTGCTAAATAGCTTGCCACCGTTGTAACGCGCAAATGCCGCGCCGCAAGGGGACTATTGCCGCATCACATCATCAGCAGATAAATGGCCAGGCAGGTGGAAATACCCACACCCAATGTCAGCGGAATACCGGCCTTGAAAAAATCGGTGAAACGGTAATTGCCCGCTGCATAAACCAATGTGTTGGTCTGATAGCCTATAGGCGTTGCAAAGCTGGCAGAGGCAGCAAACATAACCGCCACGACCAGCGGGCGCGGGTCAATGCCCAATTCCTGCGCCAATGATATGGCGAGCGGCGTAATGATAATCGCCACCGCATTATTGGTCACCATTTCGGTCAGCACGACAGAGATAAGATAGATAATGAAAATCAGCGCCAGCGGCGGCACATCTTGCAGTACGGGCCGCAGCGCGCCGACCAGCAATTCCACACTGCCCGCCTGTTGCAGCCCCAGCCCGACCGCCAGCATGGCAAAGATCAGCACCAGCACATTGCCATCAATGGACGACCATGCCTCTTCTGCGTCGATACAGCGCGCCAGCAAAATCGCGCCCATGCCCAATATTGCAGCTACCGCAATAGACACCACGCCCAAGGCCGCCATTAACACCACAGCGGCCAATGCGCCAATCGCTATCGGCGCGCGGTCCCGCCTAAAGGCCCGTGTTTTTGTCTCGACAATGCCGAACAAATTGGGGTTTTCATACATGCGCCGAATATCGGCCTGACTGCCAGTGACCAGCAAGCGGTCGGCGGCATGGATGCGCGCATTGGGCAGGTCAGAGCGCGGCAGATTGCGATAGCGCGTCATGCCCAAAATGCGCACATTTAGCTGGCTTAAAAACGGAATATCGAACAGCCGGTTACCAATTGCGGGGTGGCCGGGTGCAACTGTTGCCTCCACCAGAGCCTCGCCCATCGGTCCGGCATCGCCTTTGCGCACAATGCCGATTTTATAATTAACATTGCCGCGCAGCGATATCAGCTCCTGCAAATCCATGCGCGTTACAATCACATCACCGGCAGACAGCACGACATCTTCTATATTATGGCGATAGGTCCGCTCTGCCGTTTTGACCGCTGTAATAGCAACCCGCGCGCGCCGCGAAACAGGCAAGTCACTAACTTTCTTGCCCTTAAATTCAGAGGCGTTGCGCACCGTTAATTCGGTGAGAAAATCGGATTCGTCACTGCCCGGCAAAACAGAATCCGCGCCGCCTTTGGGCAGCAGCCATGAGCTAAACAAAATCAGCATGATCACGCCTGCTGCTGCGGCAACCAGTCCAAATGGGCTGATTTCAAAAATGCCAAAGGCCTCCAGCCCTGCATCCTGTGCCACGGCATCGACAATCAGGTTGGTCGATGTACCAATCAATGTGGTGGTGCCGCCCAAAATGCAGATAAAAGACAGCGGGATGAGCAGCTTTTTCGGTGCATAACCGGTTTCTTTACCCAGCTTCATAATGATGGGGATCATCACCAGCACAACCGGCGTGTTGTTCATAAATGCAGAAGCAACAAAGGCGCCCAAAAACATTTCTGCCACTGCAAGGCGCGGATATTTTTGCGCCCGGCGAATGATGATATCAGCCACTGCATCAATAGTGCCAGTGCGCAGCAAAGCGCCCGACAGCACAAACATGGCGCCAATGGTGATCGGCGCAGGATTGGAAAAGACCGAAAACAGCCCCTTGCTATCAATAATACCGAAAAACAGAAAGGC
>CAZAHS010000294.1:0-2590 GCA_964484855.1 uncultured Sphingomonadaceae bacterium
ATTTCAAAATCCATCCGGTCATACACATCATAAGGCTGTGACTTACGCAGATCCCAGGCAATGCCGGAACCGCGGATCATCGGGCCAGAAAAGCCCCATTTGATCGCGTCATCTTTACTAACCGTGGCGATATCGACATTACGCTGTTTGAAAATGCGGTTATCAACCACAAGGCTCATCGCGTCTTCAAACAATTTGGGGAAAGTATCAAGGAAGTCAGCAATATCGGTCAGCAGTTTGAGCGGCACGTCCTGATGGACACCGCCGGGACGGAACCATGCCGAGTGCATCCGCGCACCGCTGGCCCGCTCAAAAAACTCCAGGCATTGCTCACGAATTTCAAACACCCAGATGTTCGGCGTCATCGCGCCCACATCCATAACGTGCGCCCCGATGTTGAGCATATGGTTACAGATGCGGGTCAGCTCAGCAAACAGGACACGCAAATATTGCGCCCGCTCTGGCACCTCTAGATCGAGCAGCTTTTCAATCGCCAGCACATAGCTATATTCTTGCGCCAGTGGCGAGCAATAATCCAAGCGGTCAAAATAGGGTAAAGCCTGTAAATAGGTCTTATGCTCTATCAGCTTTTCCGTACCGCGGTGCAAAAGGCCGACATGCGGGTCAACCCGCTCAATAATCTCGCCATCCAGCTCCATAACCATCCGCAAAACGCCATGTGCGGCGGGGTGTTGCGGGCCAAAGTTAATAGTGTAATTCTGGATATCCAGATCACCTTGTGTCGGATCAGCGCCGTCAGCACGGCCTTCCATTTCGTCCAGCAGTTCAGCCATTATTTGCCTCCCCCGCTTTTGCCATTATCGGTCTTTTCGCCATCAACCTTTTCGCCATCAACCTTTTCATCACCAGGCAGCACATAATCTGCGCCTTCCCATGGTGACATAAAGTCAAAGCTGCGGAAATCTTGCGCCAGCTGCACCGGCTCATAAACAACGCGCTTTGCCTCTTCGGAATAGCGCATTTCGACATGACCGGTTAGCGGGAAATCCTTGCGGAATGGGTGGCCCTTAAATCCATAATCGGTCAATATTCTGCGCAAATCGGTGTTGCCATCAAAAATCACGCCATACATGTCGAACACCTCACGCTCCAACCAGCCAGCGACCGGCCAAAGCGTTGTAACCGTGGGAATGGGAGTGAATTCATCAGTTGCGCATTTAACCATGACACGGTGGTTTTTCGTGAGCGATAAAAGCATATAGACGACTTCAAAACGCTCGGCGCGTTCAGGGTAATCAACGCCTGCAATTTCCATAAGCTGCTGATAATCATAATTATCACGCAATGTTCTTAGGACATTGGCAATCTCATCGCTCTTTACTGTGAAGGTGATTTCACCATGGCTTTCCTGCGCAGCAATCACTGCATCGCCAAGCGCTTTGCTTAAGGTTTCAAGCACGCCATCATTGGACGCGAATTTGGGGGCGGAGTGAACAATGCTCATTCTGCAAACTCCAATGAATTAAAAAAACGGGCAATCAAGGCCTCGCCCTCTTCGCGCGAAACCTCTAGGCCATCACGAATATCGCCTGTAATCATAAGAACGCCAAAACGCGAAACCTCAATGACAGCAATTTTAGAATAACCATCATCTTTCTCGACCAAATTTGTAATCGCTCGCCGACCACTGATAGTTGTTTGCGCAACCTCTTTACCATCAGAAATTTGCTTAACAAAAGCAGAGAAAAAATCCGGTTCGCCATTGAGCAATTCCTCAGCATTTGGCGGCGTCGTAACATCTGGCAAGTCAGGAAAGTCAAGAAGGGAGGATGTAAAACCGGCAGCGTCCTTCATGCATGCACGCGTGGACCCAGCCACAAAAGGCGCCTTTGACATAGCAAGCAAACGCCCAAATGAATCCGCCTGCCTTTTATCGCAAGGAAGCTCAACCGAGAATATACCCACATCAGGACTCAAGCGCGCCCACGACCATTTTGACGACGCATCTGCGCAGCCATCACCATGAAATGTACAGATGGGATTAACATCTTTGGCATCGCCACCTACTTCTTGCGCAGACACAGGTGATGCCAACAGACCCAGAAGCGCAAAAGCCGCAGTAATTAGAGTCCTCAACAGCATCACCGGTCCAGCGTACCTACGCGGCGTATCTTACGCTGCAACTGCATCACGCCGTAAAGCAGCGCCTCAGCCGTTGGCGGACAACCCGGCACATAAATATCAACCGGCACGATGCGGTCACAACCGCGCACAACCGAATAGCTATAATGATAATAGCCGCCACCATTAGCGCATGACCCCATAGAGATGACATATTTGGGGTCAGACATTTGATCATAAACGCGGCGCATGGCTGGAGCCATTTTGTTGCACAATGTGCCCGCCACAATCATAACGTCGGACTGGCGCGGCGATGCGCGCGGGGCAGCGCCAAAACGCTCCATATCATAGCGCGGCATATTGACATGGATCATCTCCACTGCGCAGCATGCCAAACCAAAGGTCATCCACCATAGGGAACCGGTCCGCGCCCATTGAAACAAGTCTTCGGTAGACGTGACCAAAAAGCCCTTATCATTCACCTCCGATGACAGATCTTTATAAAAAT
>CAZAHS010000295.1:0-2585 GCA_964484855.1 uncultured Sphingomonadaceae bacterium
CTTCGGTTAAGGTGGACTGGATAAAGCCATCCAGATCGAAACGGTCTAGCGTAAAGGTCATATGCCAGTCTTTGCCATTGGCGGCGCGTCTTGTCGAGTAATTGGTCGCGTAATTCAGGGCAGCAGTTTAGCAGCGCAAGTTAACAACCTGACCAGCCTTCGCTCTCACACGCAATCACTGCTTTGGTGACGCCTTGCATCAATTTTTGCCGTTCAAAAACTGGACGGTTGGTCGCGCCGATCATCACCGCAACAGCATAATGATTGCCTTTGGGAGAGATGAGCAGGCCGACATCATTATAAGCGGTAGAGAGCTTTTCCATATCCTGCCCCGTTCCGGTTTTGTGCGGCAGGGTCCAGCCTTGTGCCAGTCCGCCGCGCAGCCGGTTCTTACCAGTTTTTGATGCGGTCATCAGGTCAATGAGCAAGCGCGTGGAAGAGGGCGAAAGCAGCTCCCCCCCTTTTAACTGTGCCAGCGCATCCGCAATTGCCATGGGCCGCGCGCCGTCTATTGGGTCGGTTAGATAGGCGCCCATGCTCTCGGCTCGCCGTGCCACGGGTATTTTGCTGCGCGCTTGCCAGAAGGTGCGGCCATAGGAATAGCTATCATCCCACACCATGCCGGCAATGGTCATTTGCAAATCCTTTTCGCTGCGTCCAATGCGGATGCCGCTTAAATCCTTGCGCAAAAAGAAATTATTGATCCCCGGCTGCCCGCCAACACGGCGAAACAGCGCGGCATTGGCGGTGTTATCGCTTTGCGTCATCGCGCGGCGCAGCAAATCGGATAGGGTTGTGGTGAAGGTGCCATTGCCAATGCGCTTGCGAATAGGCTGATGAAAAATGGTCAGGTCCGCGCGTGACAGGGTGATGGTTTCGTCCAATGAAATCTCGCCTGCATCCACCTTATCAAGCAATGTCATCGCGACCCAAGTCTTGCTCACGCTTTGCTGCGGATAAAGGCGCAGCGCATCATGCTGCGCGGCCCAGCCTTTTTCAACAGACTGCACGGCAATGCCAACATCGCCATCAAAGGCCATGCCCAGCGCCTTAATCCGCGCCTTCAGCTTTTTGGGAGCGGGCGGCCGGTCATCCATTGCTGCGGCGCTGTCTGCATCGACCACGGTGTTGAGCGACGGGCTAAAACTCACTTCATGCCCGGGCTGTGCCAGCGCCGCCAATGCCGCCGCCTCCGCCGCATCATCGCCGCGCGTCAGCCAGCCATAAAGGGCAAAGGGCAGCGCAGCCAGCAACAGCGGCAGGGCCAGCCATAAATAGCGTCTTTTGCGGCGTCTCATCATAATGCGCCAGCTTATAACCGCTTTGGCTTAATATAGGATGTGTATTTTGCATAAGTTCTTTACCCTAAATCCTTAGGTGCTGGCGGCCTGTGACATTCCCCGCTAAAGCGCCAATATGCAATATTATGACAGCATCATCATTGGCGCGGGCGGCGCGGGGCTTATGTGCGCGGGCGCGGCGGGGCAGCGTGGGCGCAAGATATTGTTAATTGACCATGCCGATCAGCCGGGCAAAAAAATCCTCATCTCTGGCGGCGGTCGCTGCAATTTCACCAATAAAGATGTGCGGCCAGAGCGCTTTCTCTCGGCCAATCGGCATTTTATGAAGTCCGCGCTGAGCCGCTATACGCAGGACGATTTTATTGATCTGGTCAACCGGCACGGCATTGCCTGGCATGAAAAGACGCTGGGCCAGCTTTTTTGCGATGGCTCGGCCAAACAGATTGTCGCCATGTTGATGGCCGAATGCCCGCCGGATAATGTGACCATCACTTTGGGCAGCGCGATTAACAGCATAGAGCATGGCGATGATGGTTATAGTGTGCGCCATGATGGCGGGGCGGCGCGCGCGCCCTCTTTGGTGATAGCCACTGGCGGGCCAAGCATTCCCAAAATGGGCGCGACCGGTTTTGCTTATGATGTAGCGCGGCAATTTGGCCTGAAAGTCGTGGAGCCGCGCCCCGCGCTTGTGCCGCTAACATTGGGCGGGGATGATGTGTTGTTCCGCGAGTTATCGGGCGTGGCCGCGCCGGTCATTGCGCGCTGCGGCAAGACGCATTTCCGTGAAGCGGCCCTGTTTACGCATAAGGGGCTGTCTGGTCCGGCGATCCTGCAAATTTCTAGCTATTGGCGCAAGGGCGATGCGCTGGGCATCAACTTTCTGCCGGATAATCCGCCCGATTGGCTGGCTGCCGCCAAACGCAGCCACCCTGCGCAGCGCCTGTCCATGCTGCTCGCCAATGCGCTGCCCACCCGGCTTGCCGATGCGCTTAACGGGCGGATAGCTAAGGCCGCGGGTAAGGATGATCTGGTGCTGGGCGAATGTAAGGACGCGCAATTGCACAGCCTGATGGCGCGCCTGCAAGACTGGCCCTTCACCCCCAATGGCAGCGAAGGCTATGCCAAGGCAGAGGTCACCGCAGGCGGAGTGAGCACTGCCGAATTATCCTCCAAAACCATGGAAGCCAAAAACGTGCCGGGCTTGTATTTTATCGGTGAAGGCGTGGATGTCACTGGCTGGCTAGGCGGCTATAATTTCCAATGGGCCTGGTCCAGCGGCTGGGC
>CAZAHS010000296.1:0-2565 GCA_964484855.1 uncultured Sphingomonadaceae bacterium
CGGCATCCCACATCATTTCCTCAGTATAATGCGCCCAGCCCTCTGCAAAAGCATAACCAACGAACAAGCGCCCAAAAATCGATTTGGCTTTTTGCGCATGCAGGAAGTTCAGAAAATGACCCGGCCACACTTCATGCACGGAAATATAAAGCAAATCGGACTTGCCAGGAATATAGGATTGCTGTTTGGCCTCACTCCATGATGGATCGGGCGGAGAGATATAATAGACCGATGGCAGCCCTTTTTCATAAGCGCCCGGAATATTGATATAGGCCAAATTGCTGCGCCGATAGGGCGGCGCTTCTTCCACCTTGGCCTCTTCATCACTGGGAATGGTCACAATATCATTATCCGCAACAAAAGCTTTTAGGCTGGACAATTGGTCGCGCGCGCCCTGCACCGCGCCGCCATCGGGCTTGTCCAAATTGGCCTTGGTTATACAGCCAGTAATGTCCGTTTCAGGCGCATATTGCGCGCATGCCTCGCGCAATGCTTGCTGGTTACGTTTCATATCGGCAACGCCAATGGCTTTTAGTTCAGATAGCGAAATATCAACGCCTTCGGTGGCCTTTAACATGGCCGCAAATTTTTCTGATCCCAGCGCATAATCCTGCGTGGCATTGGGCTTTTCACCGCGCAGCCAATTGGCCAGCTCTTCCATGGCAGCCGCGGCTTTTTCGACCGCAGCATCATGCTCAGCCAGCAAATCCTTATCGCTAATCCCGCCAAATTCCTTAATCGCATCGCCGCGATAATAATCGGCATAGCCTTGGAAAGAACCAATGCCCAAATTGATAAAAGTCTCCGGCATGGGTGTGCGCAAATTGGCGCGAATTTGCTGTGTCGCAGCCGGAATATTGCCCAGATATTTGATATAGGCCTTAAAACGCGTTTCCTCATCGGCATAAGGCACTGTCACATAAGTCGCTGGACTAAGCGCTCCGCGATAGACTGCGGGGTTGGTGTACAAAGCCTCTGATGTCTCAGACCAGAAAAGTTCTCCATCAATGGTGGCCACCAGATAGTCGCGCTCAAACGCGTCTTGCTTGCTCATATCCGCAGAATCAAAAGCCAGTGCCTCGGCCTTTTTGGCTTTCAGATAATCAATCCGCGCTGATATCCCTTCCGCGCTCCAATCCGGCAATTGGCCATCAAATTCATGCTTGCCAGCGCCTACGGCAAAAACCGGATTGAGCGGCAAATATCCATCAATATAATCTTGCGCAAATGCACCCCATTCGCTCAGATTTTCCGCTTCAACCGCGCTGTCATCCTCTATTTTTTTGCATGAAGCCGTGGTGAGGCTAAGCGATGCAACTGCCGCCAGCAAAAGTGATTTTTTAATCATGATATGGCCCTTTTAACTGTTATTCTTGGCGGCATTGTGGATTGCACTTGCAAGCATAGCAATAGCAAAGCGCCAGAGATTGCGGTTTGCCGCGTTCAATCCTAACACGGGGGCTATGCCTGACACGAATGATTCTGCGGCCAATGCGCCCCACCCCTTCACTATAGCCAATTACCGCTATTTCTGGACGGCGCGGCTTTTTGCCATGTTTTCGCTCAATGCCATGATGCTGATTGTTGGCTGGCAGGCCTATAATCTGGCGCGCGATGGCGGGGCTAGCATAGAGCAGTCAGCCTTTGTGCTGGGCATTATCGGGCTGGTGCAATTTCTGCCGCTCTTTGTTCTCACGCCGATTGTTGGCTGGGTTGCTGATCGTGCAGATCGCCGCTGGATCGCGCGCATTGTGCTGGGCGGGCAAGCGCTTATCGCTTTGGTGCTGGCATTGCTTACCCATTTTGATGTTATCACTATCGCCTCTATCTATGCGGTTGCGGTTTTGCTTGGCATTGCGCGCGCTTTTCTGGGGCCAGCAATGACGGCTTTAGCGCCTAATCTGGTCCCCACCGGATCATTGCCGCGGGCCATTGCGCTGTCCACCATTGCTTGGCAAGTCGGCGTGATTGCTGGCCCCGCTATGGCGGGGCCGCTTTATGCTCTGTCTACGGCCCTGCCCTATTTTGTCTGTGTTGCACTATTTGCCATCGCCACTTTGGCCATGTTTTTAATCTCGCCTGTGCCGCGCAGCAGCATTGACCGCCGCCATGGGCCGCTGCGCCAATTGATGGATGGGCTGGCTTATGTGGGCACCAATAAGCTGGTGCTGGGCGCGATTACGCTGGACCTGATGGTAATGTTTCTGGCCGGCGCGCAGGCGATGATACCCGTCTTTGCCCGCGATATATTGGGTTCGGACGAATTGGCGCTTTCACTGCTGGCCCCTGCCCCTGCGATTGGCGCAGTTTTAACCGGCGCTTTATTGTCGGTTTATCCGCTAAAAAACAATGTCGGCAAGGTTATGCTGGCCTCTATGATGGTGTTCGGCATTGGCACTATCGGTTTTGGGCTGAGCACATGGTTGCCGCTCTCTATCCTTTGCCTCGCCATGTGCGGCGCAGCGGATATGTTTGGTGTGTTTGTCCGCTCCTCTTTAATCCAGCTTCACACACCCGATGAAAAGCGCGGGCGGGTCAATGCAGTTAGCCAGATGACGATTAGCG